>SFLN01000041.1 GCA_004554555.1 [Eubacterium] saphenum
GGTGACAATGTACTCGTATTCGATACCCATTCCCTTCAGCAACCAAAATCCCCCGAACAGTGCGCCCGCCGCAACCATCAAAAGTATGAAATACCCTTGAAAAGTGAAAAATAAGGACACCGCCGCTATAAGCGCCATACCCGCAATAATTCCCATCGCCTTTGCGTTGTCGCTGTTTGAACGTCTTTTTACAACAAGCTGTTCGGTGCAATTATCCATTTACACTACTCCTCAAAATTATAATTAGTATAATGTATTATATCACATTTTTCGACAATAATCAAGGGGGTTTTTATCTATTTTATATAAATTCTTCCGAATTTTTTTTCAAAAAATATCGGCTTGATAAAAAATAGGTGATAATTTAATGTAAAGTGTTGAAATTCGTGTTGAAAAATGTTATAATAAAATGTATATGAAAAATGGGCGCTTTTGTCAAAAATTCTTGAACATAAACCGCGCCCGAAAGAAAGAGGACGTTTTATGCCTTGCTTTAACGACAAAAAGAGAATTGTGGTAAAAATCGGAAGCAGCTCGCTTGCTTATCCCGAAACCGGCAGCCTGAACATCAGAAAAAGCCGCGCTTTGGTTGAGGTGCTTGCGGACCTGAAAAATTCGGGGAAAGAGATTGTGTTCGTGACCAGCGGCGCGCAGTGCGTCGGCGCAGCGAAGGGCGGTTTTCTGAAAAAGCCGCAGGATACGCCGTCAAAGCAGGCCTGCGCGGCTATCGGTCAAAGCGAACTGATGAAATTCTACTCCGAGAGCTTTGAGCAGTACAATCACAAGGTCGCGCAGCTTTTGCTAACGCGCGACGTTATCAGCAACGAAACCCGCCGCACAAACGTTATCAACACGTTTAACAAGCTGTTTGAGCTGGGGGTTGTACCTATTATAAATGCGAACGACGTTGTGTCGATTAAGCAGCTTGACTTCGACGAGAACGACACGCTCTCTGCTATCGTTGCGACGCTTTGCAGCGCGGATTTTCTGATAATGATGACCGACGTTGACGGGCTTTACGACGGCGACCCCGCCCTTCCCGAGTCAAAGCTTATACCCGAGGTTGAGCGGATAACTCCCGAGATTATTTCTCTCGCGCAAGGCTCCGGCGGCGCGCTCGGTTCGGGCGGTATGCTCACGAAAATCGAAGCGGCGCAGATTGCCACGGAAGCGGGAATTGACACGGTTATCGTAGGAAACCGCGACCCGAAGATACTCTACGAGCTGTTCGAGAGCGACTGCGCAAAATGTACATATTTCAAAAAACGTGAACGCTGATGAGGTGTTGATATGAGTTATATTGAAGATTTGGGAAAAAATGCCAAAGCAGCCGCGCCGTTTCTGGCAGGTCTTGGTTCCGGCGAGAAGAACAAGGCGCTGGCGAAAATTTCGGAGCTGCTGCGTGCAAATAAAGCCGAGCTGATTGCCGAGAACAAAATCGATATCGAAAACGCGCGCAAAAACGGTATGTCCGAGGCTATGATTGACCGCCTTGAGATAAACGAAAAGCGCATTGAAGCAATGGCAGAGGGCGTGGACAAGGTTATTTCTCTTGACGACCCTGTCGGCGAGGTTATCGGCGGCGGTGAGCTTGCAAACGGGCTGAGAATTGTCAAAAAGCGCGTGCCTATCGGCGTTATCGGAATAATTTTCGAGAGCAGACCGAACGTTACCGTGGACGCGGCGGCGCTTTGCTTTAAAGCAGGCAGCGCGGTGATTTTAAGGGGCGGCTCGGACGCGATAAATTCCAACAAGGCGCTCGTTAACCTTATGAGAAAGGCGCTTCGCGAGGTTGGCGCGGAGGAAAACTGCGTTCAGCTCGTCGAGGACACCTCCCACGAAACCGCAAACGAAATGATGCGCTTGAACCGTTACATTGACCTGCTCATTCCGCGCGGCGGCGGACGGCTTATTCACGCGGTTATCGATAACGCGACAATCCCCGTTATCCAGACCGGCGAGGGCAACTGCCACGTTTTCGTGGACGAGAGCGCCGATATTGATATGGCGGTGAATATTGTCGATAACGCGAAAACTCAGCGCCCTTCCGTGTGCAACGCTATCGAAAGCATTCTCGTTCACGAGAAAATCGCGAGGGAGTTTTTTGAGAAGCTGAACGAGCGCTGGAACGGCAAGGTTGAGATTGTCGGCGACAGCAAAACCGCCGAGAATATCTCGGTTTCAAAGATTGCCGATGATGTGGATTACCGCACGGAATTTCTTGCGCTGAAGCTGTCGTCGAAGGTTGTCAAGAGCGTTGACGAGGCGATTGCTCATATCAACAAATTCGGCACGGGACACAGCGAGTGCATTGTCACAGGTTCGCTTGCAAACGCCGAAAAATTCCAGAAGCTCGTGGACGCAGCGGCGGTTTACGTCAACGCTTCAACTCGGTTCACCGATGGATTTGAGTTCGGCTTGGGTGCGGAAATCGGTATCTCAACGCAAAAGCTGCACGCGAGAGGTCCGATGGGGCTGAAAGAGCTTACCACATATAAATATTTAATTAACGGAGAGGGACAAATCAGAGGTTGATTTATGTCGAAAAAGAATAGAAAAAACCGTGCCGAAGAGATAAAACAGGAGTTTCAAAAGCCAGAGGAAACGCAGTCTTTTCGGCGCGAGGAAAAGAAAAAAACGAGCGAAAACGTGCTTGACGAGCTGTTCGGCGAGCTTGGCGCGCAGACGGAAATCGAGGACGATATCGCCGACCTCGGTACGGAAGAGGACGACGGAACGATTGTTGCGGAAAATCCCGTTAAGCATAGATTTTTCTTCGGGTTCGCAATTTTCGTGGTGATAATGGCGATTATCGGAATGGTCGCTTCGGTGAGATTTGTCGTGAACGGCATCGGCAGTCTTATGGACAACACCTCGCTCAAAGAGGAATTTACGGGATTTATCCTGCCTGTCGTGGCGAACGATATCGCGCCGTTCTCGAATGAAGGCGAGATTTCGCACTCGGCAAAGGTCGGCTGCGCGGTGTGGAACATTTTGCTCAACAAGGACATTTCCGCGTACAAAAAGACCGCGGACGGCGAGCTTATAATACCGGAATATGACGTGGGTGTTTCCTGCAAGGAGCTTTTCGGGACAAATTCCGAGATTATCCACCAGTCCACGGGTACCGCAGACACGCGCTTTATTTACAGCGAACAAAATCACATCTACACCTGCACCTATAATATGCGCTATCTGAGCTACGCGCCGGGAATTGCCAAAATGGAGCAAAACGGCGGTGTTTTCACGCTCACGGTTGAATATTACCCGCCGTCGATAAGCGTGGTTTCGCAGAATATCGGTATCCAGAGCGAACCCGAAAAGACGATGACCTACACGATTTGGCGCGACAACGGCAAAAATACGCTTATGTCGGTTAAGGAAATTGAAAAGCAAACGGAATAAATTCCCATTTGGGATTGCATTTTAGGAGGAAGAAAAATGAAGCTTGGCTTTAAGAAAATCGCGGCTGCTTTAACCGCGGCGGCTGCTGCAGTTTCAATGTGCGGCTGTATGGACAACGGTAAAATTATGACCGTTGACGGAATGGAAATCAACAACGGAGTTTATCTCTATTATCAGCAGTCGACTTATTCCGACGCGCAGAGCAAAATCAAAGCTGCTCAGCAGGAGGAGCTTGACAAGCTTGCCGATGAAATCATAAACGACACTTCTTCGGAAAGCTCGTCGGAAAGCTCGTCGAGTTCATCAAGCTCCAGTTCATCGAGCACAATGAATTATTTCTCGACATCGGTTGACGGAAAATCCACCTCGCAGTGGGTTAAGGACGAAACTCTCCGTCTTGTAAAGCAGTTTGTCGGTGTACAGAGATTGTGCGAGCAGAAAGGAATTTCGCTTGACCAGACCGAAAAGGACGAGATTTCTGCGCAGGTGAAGAGCGTTTGGGAAGACTCGAGCTTGTATATTCAGTACTTCTTCGGTGTTGACACCGCGGGACAATACTACGAGTCCAACGGTATCAGCCGCGAGTCCTACACGCAGATTAACACCGCGGCTAAGCTCAAGGATAAGCTTTTCACAATGCTCTACGACAAGGACGGCGAAACGCCCGTTTCCGACGAGGAGCTGAATAATTTCACCAAGGAAAACTACGCTTGCGCGGTTATTCTCTCGCTTCTCTACGAGGACGCCGAGGGCAACGAGCTTACTTCGGACAGCGACAAAAAGGCTGTCGATGACCTGGCGGAGCAGTACGCAAAGCGCATTTCAAACGGCGAGAGCTTGATTGACGTAAAGTACGATTTCGACCTCAAAAAGGAGCAGGACAGCTCAAAGCCGCAGATTGAGGAGTACTACGACAAAAACCCTGTCGAGGGCAAGACCAAGGAAGAGTATGTCGCGGAAGAGCTTGCAAAGCTCACTGTTGACAAAGCGGAAAGCGACGAGGATATTGTAAACTATTACCAGAAGGACAGCAATTCCCTTGATGAAGAGGTTTCCGAGTTCCTGTTCAACGCAAAGGACGACGGAAAAGCCGCAACGCTTAAAGCTGACGACCGCGTTTATATTATCGCGAGAATTGACGTTGCCACGAGAACCGAGTGGCTTGAAAGCAGCCGCAGCTCTCTCCTGCTGAACTTTAAGGGCAGCGATTACGAGGACTATCTGGACGCTTTCTCGGCAAATCTTTCCGTAAACGCAAACTCTTACCTCGTTGACACAAAATACAAGCCCGAGCGCCTTGAAAACACGTCGATGACGCTTTGATTGAAATGTTACTGATGAGTTTAAGCGGCGTTTCGATGTCCTTCGCGGACCGAACGCTGTTCTCGGACGCATCGTTCGAGATTTATGACAAAGACAAAATCGGTTTTGTCGGAGTGAACGGAAGCGGCAAAACAACGCTTCTGCGGCTGATAAAAGGCGAGCTCACCTCGGACAGCGGCGATATTCATATTGCCGGCGGGATAAAAATCGGATTTATGGAGCAGTTTGCCTGCAAGGACTCCGAAAAAACGCTCTATGACGAGGCGTTGTCGGTTTTCGCGGAGCTTGAGGATATGGAGCTTGAGCTGGAGCAAATCCACGACAAAATCGACTTCGGCGACCACTCGCTTGAAACTATCGAACGCCAAGCGCGGCTTTCCGAGCAGTTTGAGCGCGAGGGCGGCTTAACCTACAAAAGCAGAACCGCTGCGGCGCTTTTCGGACTGGGGTTCTCGGAGAACGATTTCTCGCTGAAAACCGCAGTGCTGAGCGGCGGGCAGCGTTCCAAGCTGCAACTGGCAAAGCTGCTGCTCTCGGGCGCGGATTTGCTGCTGCTTGACGAGCCGACAAACCATTTGGATATCGAGTCTGTGGAGTGGCTTGAGAAGTTCCTCGGCGACTATCGCGGCGCGTACCTCGTTATCTCGCACGACCGCTATTTCCTCGACAAAACAACCGAGCGCACGATTGAACTTGAAAACGGACACGTTCGCGATTACAAGGGCAACTACTCGCGTTTTCTCGAACTGAAGGCGGAGTACCTCGAACGCAAGCAGAAGGAATATGACGCGGCGATGAAGGAAATAAACCGCGTTGAGGGTATAATCGAGCAGCAAAAGCGCTGGAATCAGGCGCACAATTACGTCACGATTGCCTCGAAGCAAAAGCAGATTGACCGGATTGCCCAAAATCTCGAAAAGCCCGAGGACGCACCCGACGCGATAAAGTTTTCGTTCAAGAGCGCGGACGGCTGCGGAAACGACGTGCTGACGGCGAGAAATCTTGCGCTGTCCTTCGATGAAAAGCAGCTGTTTTCAAACGTTAATCTGGAGATAAAAAAGGGCGAGCGCGTTTTCCTTATCGGCGGAAACGGCTGCGGAAAAACCTCGCTGTTCCGGATTTTGACCGGTGAATACAGCGCGGATTGCGGTGAATTTAAGTTTGGTTCGCGGGTGCAAACGGGTTATTTCGACCAGTCGCAGCGCGGACTTCACGAAGAAAAAACTGCATTCAGCGAAATTCACGACGAGTACCCAAGAATGACCGAAACCGCTGTACGAACAGCTTTGGCTTCGTTTTTGTTCAAGGGCGACGACGTTTTCAAGAAAATCTCGGAGCTTTCGGGCGGTGAACGAGCAAGGGTTGCACTCTTGAAGCTGATGCTGTCGGGAGCGAATTTTCTGCTGCTCGACGAGCCGACAAACCATCTCGATATTTCGTCCTGCGAGGCGCTTGAAAACGCGCTTTTGAACTACGACGGAACGCTGTTCATCATAAGCCACGACCGCTATTTAATCAACAAGCTCGCGGACAGGGTTTACAAGCTGAACAAAAACGGCGCGGAAAATTATCTCGGAAACTACGATTATTATCTTGAAAAATCAGCGGAGCTTGCTCCGAAAATCGAGGAAAAAAAGCCGAAAAAATCCGAGAACGCGCTTGATTACAAGCAGAAAAAAGAGCGCGACTCCGAGCGCCGCAAGCTCACCACTCGCGTTTCGCGGCTTGAAAACGAAATCGAGGAGCTTGACGGTAAAATCAACGAGCTGAACACGGCTTTGAGCGAGCTTTCGGATTATCAGAAGGCGCTTGAGCTGTCCGAGGCGCTTGAAGAAATCCGCAAGCGTCAGGAAGCGGCGATGGAAGAATGGGAAGCGGCAACGGCAGCTTTGGAGGAGTTCGATGACTAAACAAATCAAGGCTTATCTCGCGCTTTTGGAGCAGTTTTTCTCGGTTGAACACGAGGACGAGGAGCTGCTGAAAATGCGCGCCGAGCTGCTTCAGCGCATCGCGTTCTATCAGCACGAGCGGCTTATTCACCTGCTGGTGACGCTGTTTTTCGCGGTATTTTTCCTGATTTCGCTTGCGCTCACGCTGACCGTGGGCGGCTGGGGCGCGATAACACTCACGATACTTTTTCTCGGGCTGCTTGTGCCGTACATAAAGCACTACTATTTTCTCGAAAATTCCGTTCAGAAAATGTACACCTATTACTACAAAATCGAAAAGCTTTAACCTTCTCTCCCCTATTTTTTACATAGGGGAGTTATTTTTTTATTGACTTTTGGGAAAAAGTGTTGTATAATAAAAATATCGGAAAATTTCAGTTCGGAAAGGAGTTTTTACCATGGGTTTATTAAAAGCAGGTATAGGCGCTCTTTCGGGAGTTCTCGCGGATTCCTGGAGAGATTATTTTTATTGTGACGCACTAAGCTCGGATGTTCTCGCAGCGCGCGGATTTAAAAAGGTTGACAAGAAAAGCTCGAACACAAAGGGCTCGGACAACGTTATCTCGAACGGTTCGATTATCAACGTAAACGAGGGACAGTGCGCGCTTATCATCGACAGCGGCAAGGTTGCCGAGGTGTGCGCGGAGGCAGGCGAGTTCGTGTACGACCAGTCCAGCGAGCCTTCCATTTTCTACGGAAAGCTCGGCGACTCGATTAAGCAGACCTTCAAGGAAATCGGCAAGCGCTTTACATTCGGTGGCTCTGCGCCCGTTGACCAGAGAATTTACTTCATCAACACCAAGGAAATTATGAGCAACCGCTACGGTACGACAAATCCCATTCCGTTCCGCGTTGTCGATAACAGAATTGGTCTTGACGTTGACGTTTCGCTGCGCTGCAACGGCGAGTATTCTTACAGAATTGTAAACCCGATTTTGTTCTACACAAACGTCTGCGCGAATTTCACCGATACATTCAACAGAAGCAATATCGACAGTATGCTCAAAAGCGAGATTTTAACCGCGCTTCAGCCCGCTCTCGGCAAGCTCTCGGATATCGGCGTAAGACCGAGCGCTCTTCCCTCTCACACTCTGGAAATCTGCGACGCGCTCAACGAGCAGCTCTCGCAGAAGTGGGGCAACCTGCGCGGTATGACAATCAGCTCGTTTAATATGAACGCGCCGACGCTTCCGCCCGAGGACCAGGAAATGATTAAGCAGCTGCAGAAAACTGCGGTTATGCGCGACCCAGGTATGGCTGCGGCAAATCTTGCGATGTCGCAGGGCGACGCGATGAAGATTGCTGCGGGCAACTCCGGCGGCGCTATGATGGGCTTTATGGGAATGAATATGGCTCAGCAGGCAGGCGGGATGAACGCGCAAAATCTTTACAATATGGCAGCGCAGCAGCAGGCTCAGCAGCAAGCTCAGGTTCAGGCGCAGCAGCAGGCTGCAAACGAGTGGACTTGCTCGTGCGGAGCGAAGAACACCGGCAATTTCTGTATGTCGTGCGGCACGAAAAAGCCCGCTGCGGATAACGGCTGGACTTGCGGCTGCGGCACCGTCAACAAGGGCAAGTTCTGTATGAACTGCGGCAAGCCGAAGCCCGCGGGTGTACCGCTCTACAAGTGCGACAAGTGCGGCTGGGAACCCGCAGACCCCGCAAATCCCCCGAAATTCTGCCCCGAGTGCGGCGACCCGTTTGACGCGGACGATATCGTTTAATCAATTTTAACAAGATAATTCCCCCGAAATGTGCATTTTTCGGGGGAATTTTGCTTGACAAAACGAGAAGAATGTGTTAAAATAAAAATGCTTGAAAAAAGACCGCCCGTATTGATTTACGAGCGGAATTTGTTGTTGCGGAAAAAGGTGAAAAAATGTCGGTATTTGATATATTTAAAAAGCTGGAAAGTGAAAAAAACGCGCCGAGCGGTGCGGTGGAGTACATCATCTGCGGCTTGGGAAATCCCGGGACGGAGTACGAAAACACCCGCCACAATATCGGTTTTATGACAATCGACACGCTTTGCGAGAAGCTTGGAGTGAGCTGCAAAAAGCTGAAATTCAAGTCGCTGACTTGTGACGCGATGATATCGGGAAAGCGCTGTCTGATAATGAAGCCGACCACTTTTATGAACAAAAGCGGCGAGGCGGTAACGGAAGCGATGCAGTTCTATAAAGTCCCACCGGAGCGCTGTATAATCGTATTTGACGACATTTCGCTTGAACCCGGTCATCTGCGTATTCGCAGAAAAGGCAGCGACGGCGGTCATAACGGCATAAAAAACATCATCTATCTTTCGGGAAGCGACGCGTTCCCCCGCATAAAAATGGGCGTCGGCGCGAAACCACACCCCGACTATAATCTCGCGGACTGGGTTCTCGGTCATTTCAAGAAAGAAGACGGCGAAGCGCTTGAAAAGTGCTTTGGGAACGCGGTTTCTGCGATTGAACTGATGGTTGACGGTAAAACCGACGAAGCGATGAACAAGTACAATTCTTGAGGTTTGTATGAACTTTTTTATAAACGCCGCAAGGCAAAACAAGGATTTCTCGCGGCTTGAGAAATACCTTAACGGAAATAACCCCCTGCCCGCTCTTGTAACGGGCGTTTCGGCTATCCACAAGGCGCATTTTATCGCGGGACTGCTCGGCGGTGAAAGCGCGCAGAAAACGGTTGTGGTGATGAAAAACGAGAGCGATGCCGTGAAGCTATGCGCGGATATTAATATGCTGCTCGGCGAAAACGCGGCGCTGCTCTGCCCCGAAAAAGAGATGATTCTCGCGGACACCGAAGCTTCCTCAAAGGAGTACGAGCACAAGCGGATAAACGCGCTTTCGGCGCTGATTGCCGGAAAATGCAGGGCGATTGTCTGCTCGGCATCAGCGGCAATTCAGCTCACAATCCCGCCCGAAGAGCTTCAAAGCCACACCTTTGAGATAAGCTGCGGCGATGAAATCGACAAAAACGAGCTGGTTCAAAAGCTGATTTCGGCGGGTTATTCGCGCGCGAGCCAGATTGACGGAAACGGGCAGTTTTCGGTTCGCGGCGGCATTGTGGACGTGTTTCCCCCGAGCAGCGATGTGCCGTTTCGTATGGAATTTTTCGGCGATGAAATCGACAGTCTCGGGCAATTCGACCTCGAGTCACAGCGCAGAACCGAGTCGCTCGATAAAATCGTGATTTCACCCGCGCGGGAAACACTTTTCGATAGCGGAGAGGTGCTTTGCGAAAAGATTGAAGCGCTGTCCAAAAAGCTGCGCGGAAAGAGCGCGGAAAAGGTTCGCGAGCGGCTTGAAAAGGACGTTCAAAAGATAAAGGACGGCGGTTTTCCGAGCAACATCGACCGCTATTTCCCGCTTTGCTATGACACCGAGGCTACCGTTTTCGATTACGCGGAGAGCGTGTTCGTGTGCGAAAACACGGCGGTTCGCGAGGGCGTTCGCGCGGCTTCGCTCCAACATTCCGAGGACCTGAAAATCCTTCTCGATGAAGCGAAAATCTGCAAGGGTATCGACCGCTTTATGCTCACGAAAAACGAAGCAGCCGCGGTGATTAAAGAGAAAACTCGCGTTTATTTCGAGTCGTTTTTGAGCGGCGGCGGACTGGAGCTTGGAATTTCCGTCAACGTCGGCGACGCGGTTCAAACGGCTTCGTGGAGCGGTGAATACAAAATTCTCGAGGACGAAATGCGCGGGCTGCTCGAGAAAAATTACTGCTGCTTTATTTTCGCGGGAACGAAAAAAGGCGCGCAAAATCTCGCCGATGATTTGCGCGACGACGGCTTCCCTGCCGATTTTTACGAAAATCCCGATGATTTAATCCGTGGTAAGGTTATTGTTGCGGCGGGAACGCTTTCGGCGGGTGCCGAGTACCGCGAGCAAGGTCTTGCCGTTTTCACCCACACTTCCGTTCACGCCGAGCGAAAAAAGTCGGCGAAACGCAAGAGCGCCGGCGAAGAAATCCGCTCTCTTGAGGACATTTCCGTGGGTGACCTCGTGGTGCATTACGCGCACGGAATCGGCGTTTTTGACGGCGTTCACAAGATTGACGCGGGCGGCGTTTCAAAGGACTATATCCGCATAAAATACGCGGGCGCGGACGTGCTGCACGTTCCCGTAACTCAGCTTGATTTGGTGTCGAGATATATCGGCACGGGCGATGTTTCCACGGTTAAGCTGAACAAGCTGAACTCCGAGCAGTGGCAGAAATCCAAGGCAAAAGCCAAGGCTGCCGCTAAGGAAATGGCTTCCGAGCTTATCGAGCTTTACGCTAAACGTATGAAATCAAAGGGCTTTGCGTTCCCCGAGGACGACGAGCTTCAGGACGATTTCGAGCAGCATTTCCCCTATATCGAAACCAACTCCCAGCTGCGCTGCATTGACGAAATCAAGTCCGATATGCAAAAAGAACAGCCGATGGAGCGGCTTTTGTGCGGCGATGTCGGATTTGGAAAAACCGAGGTTGCGCTGAGAGCCGCGTTCAAGTGTATCGAAAGCGGCAAGCAGTGCGCGCTTCTCGCTCCGACAACAGTTCTCGCGTGGCAGCACTACCAGACCGCAACTGCGCGAATGGAAGGATTTCCCGTAAATATCGCGCTGCTGTCGCGCTACAAAACTCCTAAGGAGCAGAAAGAAATACTGAAAAGTCTGGCTTCGGGGAGAGTTGACTTCGTTATCGGAACGCACAGAATTGTGCAAAACGACGTTGTTTTCAAGGATTTGGGACTTGTCATAATCGACGAGGAACAGCGCTTTGGCGTTGCCCATAAGGAGAAATTCAAGGAAACGTTCAACGGCGTGGATATCCTGTCGCTGTCGGCAACGCCCATTCCGCGAACGCTGAATATGGCGATGAGCGGGATACGCGATATGAGCGTGCTTGACGAGCCGCCGCAGGACAGGCAGCCCGTTTCAAGCTATGTTCTCGAGCACGACTGGGGTATCATCGCGGGCGCAATTCAAAAGGAGCTGCGCCGCGGCGGACAGGCGTACTATATCCACAACAGGATTGAAAGTATTTACGGCTGCGCGGAGAAATTGCAGTCGCTGCTGCCCGAGGCAAAAATAGGCGTTGCGCACGGCAGAATGTCGGAAAACGAGCTGCTGGAGGTCTGGCGGCAGCTGCTTGACGGCGAGCTTGACGTTCTCGTTTGCACAACGATAATCGAAACGGGAGTTGACGTGCCGAACGTAAACACGCTGATAATCGAGGACGCGGACTATATGGGACTTGCGCAGCTTCACCAGCTTCGCGGGCGCGTCGGCAGAACAAACAAGCGCGCGTTTGCGTATTTTACGTTCAAGCCGGGAAAGGTTCTCTCGGAGATATCGCAGCGCCGTCTTGACGCAATCCGCGAGTTCACGCAGTTCGGAAGCGGCTTCAGAATTGCCCTCCGCGACCTTGAGATACGCGGTGCGGGAAGCATTTTGGGCGCATCGCAGAGCGGTCACCTCGCAAATATCGGTTACGATATGTACCTTCAGCTGCTTGATGAGGCGGTGCGCGAGGAACGCGGCGAGAAAAATGTTCACAAGGAAGAGTGTCTTGTTGATATCAGAATTAACGCGTTTATTCCCGAGGATTATATTTCAAATCAGGCGCAGCGCGTTGACTGCTACCGAAAAATCGCGCGGATTAAGACACAGAGCGACGCGGAGGATATCACGGACGAGCTGATTGACCGCTTCGGTGACCCGCCAAGCTCGGTTGTGGGGCTGATTGAGGTTGCGCGGCTGAGGAATATGGCGGCGGACTGCAACGTATCGGAAATTTCGCAGACCGGCGAGGATTTGATATTCTATATGTCAAAATTCGATATGCAAAGGCTGTCGGCGGTAACGCAGGCTGTCGGGAAGAAAATGCGGCTCGAAACTGTCGGCAGACCGAGAATGCTGGTTGCGGCAGGCAAGGACAAGGACGCGCTTTCCGTGATGAAAACGGTTATCACGGCAATGTACGACGCGGCTGAAAAAAATTCGGGTGAACAAAATGCTTGATTTTCTCGTCAACAACTGGATAAATATTGTCATCGGCGGAGTTTTGCTTGCGGCGGTGATTGCAATTGTGGTTATTGCGCGAAATAAACGCTCCCGAAAAGGCTGCTGCGGCGACTGCTCAAAATGCGGCGGGTGTTCTGGGGGTAGCTTCTGCCATTCGATGAAAAAAGATAAATAAAGCGAAAATCCCGAGAGCGTGTTTCTCGGGATTTTTGTGTATTCAATTTTTTACTCATCTTCTTCAAGCTGCCAAGTATTGAAAATTGCGTCTATTCCGTTTTCACAAGCCGAATCGTAACAAATTTGATAATCTGATTTATCATCATACCAATCTCTGCTTGACAAAGAAATTTCCTCGATATTTACGATTTCCCAGCCCTCATAATCGATATATTTCTTGGCTTTGTTTATGGCTGCTTTTTCTGATTTTGCTTTTACCCAACAGTTGATATACGCACCACCGAATTCTTCACTTTCATCATTATCCGAACGCGGTTTTGCCTCAATCAACAAATAATATACAACCATTATTATCCTTTCTAACAAAAGCATAAAATTATTACCCGCGATACGCGACAAACCTGAAATGCGGCATATCAACGCCCCTGTAATGCTTTGTCCAAGCGTCCGTTTTTGTCATTCCGTTGCGCTCGGCAACCTTTTGCGAGGGGATATTTGTATCTCTGATTATCGAGCAAACCTCGTCTGCTTTCAGCACCTCAAATGCGTATTTTTTGCAGGCAGCTGCCGCTTCCGAAGCGTAACCGTTGTGCCAGAACTTTCTTTGGAAAAGGTAGCCGATTTCAAGCACCTCTTCGTTTTTCCACGGCTGCATTGTCAGCCCGCACTGCCCTATCACCTCGCCGGTTTCTTTGAGCACAACAGCCCACAAGCCAAATCCGTATTCACGATAACGGGAAAGCTGTCTGTCAAGCCAATCCTGTACCTCTTGGTCACTGAAAGCACCCTCGTAGGCGTACATTGTTTCATCGTCCTTCAGGATTTTGCAAAGCGCACCAAAATCATTTTGGTTCAATTCGCGAAGATACAATCGTTCCGTTTCAAAAATCATACTCGCTCCATTCATATCCCGAGCAGCCTTTTTGCGTTTTTCGAGAAAATGTTCTCACGCTCAGCGTCGGTGTAGAGCGGGTTAAGGAGCAGTTCACCGATATTGATTGCGGGAGAGCAAACCGGATAATCCGAGCCGAACAAAAATCTCTCCGAACCGCAGACATCGATGCCGTGGCGCAGCACACCCAGTCTGAAAAGTCCCGTTCCCGACAAGTCGAGGTAGTAATTTTCACTCATTTTCATACGCTCGAAGTGACGGACAGCATTCTCGTATTCACCGGGGTGCGCGGCAACGAAAATGTTCTTCGGGTGCTTTTTAACCATCGCGTCAATTTGGTCGTTGTCGATGGTGTGGAAATTTACAATCATATTGTACATCAGCGCAACGTCCAGTATTTCGTCAAATTCACGGCAGGAATAGTCGCTCCACTCGTCCATATACGGCACAAGCTCGCCGATAAGCCGCACGCCGCGCTTACTCATTTTCTCGATTTCCTCGCAGGACTCGCGGACATAACGCGGGTGAACGTGAAAGCCCGGTGTATAGAACCCGCCGTACCGCTCGGCAAGCGCAAGCGCGGTTTTATTGCTGTACGAGAGCCTGTCCCAAAGGGTTGTGCCCTCGGGGAACTCTTTTTTCGCGTCGAGAACCGAACCGCAGATGTGTGAAATGCCCATTGCCTTGAGATAAGCCGGCGTGTTCTGCTCGGACATATCGCAGAATTCGGCGTGCCGGCAGATGTTCTCGGCAGGCTCTGCAAACGGGTGCGTGTGAAAATCGATTATTTCAAAATCCATAGTTTCCTCCTAAAATCAACCCAAAATCTCAAAACCGTAATCGTTCAATACGGGAATTTCCGTACACTCAAGCCGCTCGATAAAGCACCAGCGGTTCTCCCCGAGATTTTGTACAAGCGCGTCAATATCGCGAGGAAAACCCTCCGCTTCCATTTCAACCGAGCCGTCGTCCAAATTTCTCACCCAGCCCGTCACGCCGAGATTTTTCGCGCTGTAACACGCTCTGTACCGAAACCCAACGCCCTGCACATTTCCGTAAAATATAAGGTGTCTGCTTATTTTCTGCATTTTTATCGCCTTTCGTGTAGTTTTTTGCTATACACAAATGATACCACACATTCGCGGAATTGTCAAGGATTTGCGGTTGAATAAAATAAATTCGCCCCCGGAAGAAACTAGGGACGAAATACGCTGCCGGTCGCACCGACTTTGGTATTGTATTCGGAAAATCTCCCCCTAAAAACAGGAGAGCCACCCGCGGCTTTTGTCAATTTCTCACAAGCACGAAATTGACAAAAACGCAGAAGCGGACGGTTCTACGAACAGTCCGCAAGTGTGAGATTGTGACTGAATAGATTTTCGCTTGCGGGCACAAAAATCGCTCCTAGATGAAACTAGGAGCGGAAAAGGGTGCAGCGTCACGCTGCTGTGAT
>SFLN01000042.1 GCA_004554555.1 [Eubacterium] saphenum
TGTAGAAGCCGAACACATAAACTCTCCGATGATTGCTTTCAACCTTTCCCGTGTTCGCGAAACGCAGCACATATATCTCGGACTCGAAGCCCGTATCCGCGCTGATATCGGTCACGGTGTGGCTTTCGCCCTCGATGTTGAATATATGTTCCTCGGAGTAAAGCCGCCTGTTCCACATATTTTCACCGCAGCAGTACTCTATATCATAATAGACATCATCGCTGCCGTTGCAAATCATCAGACCACGTGTGCTGAATTCGCCCCAGTCTAAAAGTGAGGAGTTTTTATAGGGATAAGGCGTGACGCTGTTTGGAATAAGCAAGCTGAACTTCTGCGCGTTGTAGTCGTACACATAGTTCACAAGCTCAATTTTGCTCTCTGTACTTGTATCGGGGAAGTCGGTGCGTTGTTTGGCGGGAGCGAAAGCCTCCTGCGAGAGCGTGCTCTTCCACTCGAACGTCCTCAGACTGTCAAGGCACTGCGCGATAAGCTCTTCATCGGACGGGTTGTCAACGCTGTAACTAAAGCTCAGCATCTCTCTGTTGCTTATTTTAACGGTGAGGATAAGCGATGTGCCCACCGCGCCGCCGCGCGAGGATTCATCGACATCGAATCTGTACAGCTTTGCCTGCGAGCCGTTTGCGAGGGTGTAGTCAAGCTCGGTGGTTTTTTGATACTTTTCGGGAGAGTAAATCATTTTAGCCCACGCGTCGCATTCCTTCTGCCACAAATCCTCGCCGTAAATATAGCTCGCGCTGAAATAAGGATTTGTGCGCGTTTTCGAGTGAGTAAGATTTATACAGGTTGATTCGCCGCGCTCCTCGATATTACCGTTTGCTTCATACACAAGATTAACCGATTTTGGCAGCAAAATGCCAAATTCCGGCAGATTTTGCCCGTAATTCCGTGAAAAATCATTGTTTGTGAAATAAAGCTCGTGAGCATACTCGTCAACGTCATAGCCCCACGCCTTGAACCACTCGTACCTGTCAACAAGCATATAAGCGCCGCCGGCGGTGATATCGGCAGACACCTTGCAGGATTTTTCGTCGAGCTGCGTTTCTATCTCTCGGTAATCGTGATTTTCCTCATCGTACCATAAGAAAAGCAGATTTTCCGGAGGAACGCTGTCCATATTGTTTTGGTCGTAAGTAAACGTGATAGAAGCGCCGTCAAATTCGTCCGCCGTGACGTCAACGGGGCAGCCGAAAAGCCCGACAACGTCCGTGTGCAGAACGTGAACGCCGTACAAATTGCGCAGACGCGCGTTATCTGCGCCGTTCACCGCCGCCTCGATAACCTGAGGTCTTTCGCTGCTGCTGAGGTCAAGGGTACAGCAGTCGTTTACAATAGGTTCCTGTGCGATTGGAAAAAGAAATTCTTCAAATTTACCGAATAGAAAATTGATTAGCATGTAAAACAAATATAGTACTTTCATATTATCCTCCTTTCAAGCAAAAACGCCCCCTGCAAACGCAGAGGGCGAAAAACCACTGTACCGCTTCAATTTACGGGAAAAATCCCCCCTTAAACAGCTTTAACGGGCTTACCCGTGCGGGAGGGATTTGGGCAGCACCGCACACCTTGCGGCAAACGCCCTTGTTCCCGTCAACGCTTTTCGATATGCTATTTACCAAATTATAACATGAATTTAAGCGTTTGTCAAGAGCTTTTACAGCGAGTCGGCGATTTCGAGAATAAGCTTCTCGCTCTTTTCCCAGCCGAGGCAGGGGTCGGTGATGGACTTTCCGTAAACGCCTTCTTCGATTTTCTGGCAGCCGTCCTCGATGTAGCTCTCAATCATCAAGCCCTTAACCATCTTTCCAACCTCGGGCGAGTGCTTCATCGAGTGCATAACCTCTTTGGCAATGCGGATTTGCTCAAGGTAGAGCTTTCCGGAATTCGAGTGGTTTGTGTCAACGATAATCGCGGGATTTTTGAGTCCCTTCTCTTGATACAGGTCGCAGCAGAGCTTCAAATCCTCGAAATGGTAGTTCGGGATAGTCTGACCGTGCTTGTTCTGAGCGCCGCGGAGGATTGCGTGAGCGAGCGGATTGCCGTCCGAAACAACCTCCCAGCCGCGGTAAATGAACGTGTGCTTTGCCTGCGCAGCCTGAATTGAGTTGAACATAACCGAAAGCGTGCCGCTGGTGGGGTTTTTCATACCTACGGGGCACTCCATACCCGAAGCGACAAGGCGGTGCTGCTGGTCCTCAACGGAGCGCGCGCCGATTGCGACGTAAGAGAGCAAATCCGAGAGGTAACGATAGTTTTCGGTGTAAAGCATTTCGTCCGCGCAGGTGAGGTGAGTTTCCTTGATTGCGCGCGCGTGAAGCTCACGGATTTTGATGATACCCTCGAGCATATCCTCGGGCTTTGCGGGGTCGGGCTGGTGGAGCATTCCCTTGTAGCCCATACCGTTTGTTCGCGGTTTACCGGTGTAAATTCTCGGGATAATCACAAGCTTGTCCTTAACCTGCTCGTTTACGCGCGCAAGCCTGTTGATGTAATCCATAACGGAGTCCTCGTTATCCGCGGAGCAAGGACCGATAATCAAGATGAACTTGTCGGATTTTCCCGAAAGAACATCGGCGATTTCACGGTCGCGCTCGGCTTTTACAGCCTTGATTTCATCGGACAGCGGGTACATTTCCTTTATTTCCTTAGGAATGGGAAGTTTCCTGTTGAACGTCATTGACATAGATATTTCTCCTTTTTAACAGCTCTTGCTGTAACTTAAAATTAACGCGTTTTTCAGCGCTTTGCTCTATTATAACATAAAAGCATTAAATTGTCAAGAGGTAGTTTGCGGGTGATTTTTGCGATAAGCGAGAAAGCTTTCAAGAATAATCGCGGCGGCTGCCTGGTCGAGAACCTCCTTGCGTTTTTTGCCGCGGCGGTTGTTTTCGTTCATAATGTTGATAGCGGAAACGGTTGTCGAGCGCTCGTCCCACATTTCTACGGGCAGATTTGTGAGCGCTTTGAGCTTCTCCGCGAACGTGCGGCACTTCTCGGAGCGTTCACCGCGCGTTCCGTTCATATTCACGGGGTCGCCGACAACCAGCATCTCCGCTTTGTTCTCCAACGCAAGCTGCGCGACTTTCTCGGCGCACCTGTCGAAATTCTTTTCAAACACGGTTGCAAGCGGCGAAGCGAGAATTTCCCCCTTGTCGCACATCGCAAGACCTGTTCTGCTGTCGCCGAAATCCACTGCCATAATTTTCATAAAATCTCTCCTCTCGGGCACACTTATTTTATATTATAACAGAACCGCCCGTTTTTGTCAAGAAAAAATTTTCCTCAAACCACTTGCAAAATGACAGATGTTGTGCTATAATATATATTGTATATCAAAATGTATTAGAGCGGTTTCGCTCACGTTTTAGTTTTACGGGAGGCAGTTTTGAGAGGCCCATTATTTTATCTTATCGATTTTTTCACGGGAAGACAGCCGATTGAGATGTTCATCTACTCGCTTTTCGGCGTGCTGGCGTTCTTGTTTATATGTATCCCCGTGCACGAGTGCGCGCACGCTTTTGTCGCGAAGCGGCTCGGCGATGACACGGCGGAGCGGCAGGGCAGACTTACGCTCAATCCGTTTGCGCACATCGACCTTATGGGAGTGGTTATGATGTTCGTGTGCAGTATCGGCTGGGCAAAACCCACGCCCGTTGACCTGCGCCGCTGCAATAAAGTGAAGATGAGAACCGCAAATTTGCTGGTTTCGGCGGCAGGACCGCTCTCGAACCTCATAATGGCGTTTTTGTTCACGATAATTTGCAAGTTGCTTCTGGTGCTTTCAATCAAGAACGCGAACATCACCTTGTACCAAATCGCGCAGATTGTGCTTTATATCGCAAACCTGAACGCGTTCCTGGCGGTGTTCAACCTTATCCCCGTGCCGCCGTTTGACGGGTATCACATCTTGGCGAGCTTCCTTCCCCCAAAGGCGCTTGTTTTCTTTGAGCGCAACGCGCAGATAATCAATCTCGTGCTGATAATCCTGCTTGTTTCGGGCTACGCTTCGATACCGATAGGCTGGCTGTCCGACAAGATTATGGAGTTTTTCTTCTTCGCCACGAGTTTTATCAAGTAGATACAATGACCGAACTTAATTTCAGACTTGAAAACCTTGAATTTGAAGGTCCTTTGGATTTGATGCTTCTGCTGATACAAAAGCACAAGCTGAACATTCAGGACATCGAAATCACGGTGCTTCTCGACCAGTTTTTGCTGTACCTCGAGCGAATGACCGAGGCTGACATCGATGTTACTGCGGAATTTCTTGACGCGGCGGCACGGCTTGTGCTGATAAAATCGGCGGCGCTGCTTCCGCGTGACGAAGCCGAGAAGATGAAAAAGGAGCTTCAGGGCGCGCTTATCGAGTACGCGCTTTGCAAGACGATGGCGGAAAAGCTGAAAAAGCGCTGGATAGGGGACGCGGTTTACGTTCGGCAGCCGATGGAGATTGAGGTTGACGCGGCTTATCACGGCGTTCATCAGCCCGAGGAAATCCCGTTTGCTTACAGCGCGGTGTCAAAGCGTGCGAAAATGAAATCGGAAACTCCGCGTTCACTTGCGCCGATTGTCGCGAAGAGCTATGTCACGGTGTACACGGGAGTTGTGATTGTGCTGAAAAGTCTGCTCACGAAGCAGAAAGTAACGCTCGCCGAGATTTACAAAGGGCGTCCGCGCTCGTACAGGGTGTCGATATTTCTGGCGGTGCTGGAGCTGTCGAAGGCGGGGAGAATTGTAATCTCCGAGGACGGCGAAAGCGTTTCGCTGCGGGAAGAAAACGCTCCGAGAACCGATAAAAGGCAGGTGCTTTTATGAAATTCAGCGAGAGAATGGCGGCGGTTGAGGCGGTGCTTTTTGCGTCGGGTGAACCGATTGAGCCGGAGAAGCTTGCGTCTGCCTGCGAGATGGACAAAGACGAGGTAATCCGCATTATAGAGCGCTTGAACGACCGCTACAAGGAACAGGAAAGCGCGTTTGAGATAGGAAAGCTCGGCGGGAGCTATCAAATGATGACGAGGGCGCAGTTTGCGCGTTACATAAAGGCTGCGGCGGAAACGCGAAAGCAGGCTCCGCTTACGCAGGCGGCGCTGGAGGTGCTGGCGATTGTCGCGTACAACCAGCCCGTGACGAGGGGTTTTATCGACCAGGTTCGCGGCGTGGACAGCGGCGGCGTTGTGAAGAGCCTTACCGAGCGAAATCTGCTCGAGGAGCACGGGCGCTTGAACGACGTTCCCGGCAGACCAATAGCTTACCGCACAACCGAGAATTTTCTGCGGTGCTTCGGGCTGAACAGCCTTGATGGTTTGCCGCCGATACCGAACAGCGCCGACCAGATTGACTTTGATGAATATGAGGAAATGCTCTCGGAGAACGGCGAGTTGCCCGAGGAGTGAGGATTTGCAGTTTGCCGAGGGGGTGTGGCTTTGGGCTGGATAATTGCGGGCTCGATTTTTGTGTTTATTTTGCTGCTGACGCTCGGCAGGGTGAAGATAATCTTCGATTACAAAGAGGATTTGATTTTAAAGGTAAAGTATCTGTTTTTCCCGCTGGTGACAATCCCCGCGACTAAGCCAAAAAAGGAAAAACCGCCGAAGAAGAAAAAATCCAAAAAGAAAGCTGAGGAAACCGCGGAGGATAAACCCGAGGACGAAAAAACCGAGGAGAATAAGCCGAAGAAAAAGATATCGCTCACGGATATACTGGAGGTTGCGAAGCTTGCGCTGGACAGCCTCGGAAAGCCGCTTAAAAGGATACTGAAGAGGACTGTTTTCGCGCAGCTTGCACTTCGTGTAAGCTGCGGCGGCGAGGACGCGGCGAAAACCGCGATTAAGTTCGGTTTGGTTAATCTTGCGGTGGGGAACGCGCTCGGGTGGCTCGACACGTTTTTCACGCTGAAAACTCCCGATGACATCAACGTTACCGCGGATTTTCAGAGCGAGGAAACCAAAATCGACTGCTACTGCGAGATAAGCTTGTCGCTTGCGGCAGCGCTTGCGTTTGTGTTCACGTTTATCGGCAGAGCAATCAAATATTATTTCACGCACAACCGCACAAGAGCGGCAATCAGAAATCTTGTTTAACACGGGGTTTCCCGTTAAATAGCAAAGGCTGCACGCGAGAACTGCGCGGTGCCGCCTGAATGTAAACATTTGGAAGGAGTTGTTTTAAATGGCACATCCCGTTGAAGGCGTTATGGGTGTATCTATGGAAAAAATCCGCGAAATGGTGGACGTTGAAACGATAATCGGCGACCCGATTACCGCAGAGGGCGTGACGATTATCCCTGTTTCAAAGGTATCGTTCGGCTTTGCTTCGGGCGGCAGCGACCTGCCGACTCAGGCTGCTGAGAAATTCGCGGGCGGCTCGGGCGCGGGCGTTACCGTAAAGCCGGTTGCGTTTATCGTTATCAAGGCTGACGGAAACGTAAGTCTGATGGAGCTCGGCGCAAAGGGTTCACCGCTGGACGGAGTTATGGAGGCGCTGCCCGGAGTTGTCGAGAAGATAAAGGGCTTTATGGCTGAGAAGAAGGCTGCAAAGGCTGAAAAGAAGGCTCAGAAGGACGCCGAAGGTGACGCTGAGGGCGAGAAGCTCTCCGAGGAAAAGCCCGAGTAATTTGCCCCTACATTTGGTATATTTTCCCGTAAATCAAGCAATAATATCCGTTGAGGACAGGCAAGCCGCTTTTGCAAAGCGACTTGCCGAAAAATTAACGGAGTGTGCTTGGCTTATGAAAAAATTGATTTCGGTTCTGCTTGCCGCAGCGATACTGCTTCCCGCGTTTTCAACAAGTGCGGGTGCGGTTTCTACGTCTGCGGTAAGTTCTTGTCTTATCGAGGCGGAAACGGGAGAGGTGCTGTTCGCGGAAAACGCTGACGAGCGCCGCGCGATGGCGTCAACAACCAAAATTATGACCGCAATCCTCACGATTGAGGCGGGCGACCTCGACAGGGAATTTACCGTGGACGAGTTCGCGATAATGGTTGAAGGCACGTCGATGGGCTTGAAAAAAGGCGACAGGGTATCGCGGCGGGACTTGCTGTACGGGATACTTCTGCCCTCGGGCAACGACGCGGCAAATGCGGCGGCTGTTTCGGTTTCGGGGAGCATTTCGGCGTTTGTCGAGCTGATGAACGAGAAGGCAGCCGCGCTCGGGTTGAAAGACACGCATTTTGTTACCCCCTCGGGGCTTGACGCGGACGGTCACTACACGACAGCGCGCGATTTGGCGGCGCTTGCGGCGTATGCGATGAAGAACGAGCTTTTCCGTGAGATTGTTTCCTGCCGCTCGAAGCAGCTTGAATACGGCAACCCGCCTTATGCGAGAACGCTTTACAACTCCAACAAAATGCTCGTGAAATACGATGGTGCAATCGGCGTGAAAACCGGTTTCACGGACAACGCGCGCAGGTGCTTGGTTTCGGCAGCGGAGCGTGACGGCGTGACCTTGATTGCGGTAACGCTGAACGACGGCGACGACTGGAACGACCACATTAAAATGCTGGATTACGGCTTTGAGCAGGTGAGCGCGTGCCCGCTGGACACGAGCTGTACGGCGAAAGTTTCGGTTGCGGGAACGGGGAAGAGCGTGGGTGTGTACGCCGAAAAAGCGACGCTTGCGCTGTCGGCTGAAAATCGCGGGAAGCTCGAGCGGTTTGTGCTTTTGCCGAGAATGGTTTACGGCAGCGTGAAAAAGGGCGACAAGCTTGGTTCGATTTCGTACTGTTTGAACGGAAAAACCGTGAAATCGGTTCCGCTATTCGCCGCGGAAACGGTTGACGAGGGTGCGAAGGAGCTGAACTTTTTCCAAAAAATTCTCGGCTTTTTCGGAATTTACGCGTGAGTGTTTGCGCGGGCAACGTTGGGTTTTCGTGTCGGACAAACCGAAAAATTGCAAGGAATAATGCGGGTTCACGGCTTTTTGATAACGCGGAAAGCGGTTCTCCTGCCAATCGAAAAAACGCGCGAAGTGCTGATTTAATGCGGTTTCACGGCTTTTTGGCAGCGCTGAATTCGGTTCTCCCGCCAATCGAAAAAACCGCGCGAAGTGCTGATTTAATGCGGGTTCACGGCTTCTTGACAACGCGGAAATTAGTTCTCCCACCAATAAAAAAAGCGCGAAGTGCCGATATAATGCGGCTTCGCGGCTTTTTGATAACGCATAAAGCGGTTCTCCCGCTAATCAAAAAAGCGCGAAGTGCTGATTTAATGCGGTTTTACGGTTTTTTGACAACGCGGAAAGCGGTTCTCCCGCCAAATTAATAAATGTTTATTTTACGGAATTAAAGTGTGAATTCAACGTGCCGCACCGCGCGGAATTTGGCTCTGCGCGGCGCTTTGGCGCGATTTTATAAAGAAAAGGTATTGTTATGGAAAAAATCAGGATACAAAAAATTATCGCAGACAGCGGCTTTTGTTCCCGCAGAAAAGCCGAGGAATACATCTCGGACGGCTTGGTGCTGGTGAACGGGAGAAAGTGCTCGCTCGGCGACAAGGCTGACCCGCGCAGCGATTTCATCACCGTTGACGGACAGGAAATCTCGCAGGAGCCCGTGGAGAAGCGCTACATAATGCTCAACAAGCCGCGCGGCTACGTCACGACAGCCTCCGATGAAAAGGGCAGAAAAACCGCCGTGGAGCTGCTTGAGGGCGTGAACGAGCGCGTTTTTTCGGTTGGGCGTCTTGACCGAAACTCCGAGGGACTGCTCCTTTTCACCAACGACGGGCAGTTCGCAAACGACATCACGCACCCCTCAAAGCACGTCGGGAAAACCTACCGCGTGACCATCGACAGCGCCGTTACCGAGGAGCAGCTCACCAAGCTCTCGTCGGGAATGGAGCTTGACGGCGGTGAAAAAACGCTGCCCTGCACGGTCGAGGTTGTGTCGGAAGAACCGAACCGCACGGTCATCAGAATTACCATCAAGCAAGGTCTGAACCGACAAATCAGAAGAATGTGCGACGCGCTCGGCTTAACCGTCGGGCGGCTTCGCAGAACCGCAATCGGCGGCGTAAAGCTGGGAATACTGAAGCCCGGCGAGTGGCGCGACCTCACCAAGGACGAGCTGAGAATACTTCGCGCGGAAATCGGGCAAAAGCGCTCGGGGAGCCGCGGGAGACGCTGATTTTTGGAGAACGTTGGCGGCTCTCGATAAACGCGGGACTGCCGATAATCCGCGAACGCGCTCCCCGAGAGACTTCGCGGGATTTTGAGCGGTAGCTCTCGATAAGCACGGGATTGCCGATAATCCGCGAACGCGCTCCCCGAGCAGCTTTGCGGGATTTTAAGCGGTAGCTCTCGATGAACGTGGGGCTGCGGGAAACTTGTGAACGCGGTTCCCGAGAGATTTCGCAGGATTTTGAACGGCGGCTCTCGATGAACGCGGGATTGCAGAAAAATGCGCGAAAGCGCTTGCGGAGCAATTTTAGATGAGGTAAAGATATGGTTGAGATTTTACAGAACAAGCAAAATTCCGAGAAAATCGAGTTCAACGCACGCGACGGTGAAGAGGTTCTCGGGAAAATCGCGGGCGTGCTCGAGAGCGATGTTTTCGTTATCGACGAGCTGGAGTGCGATGATTTCTTCACGGACGGGCTGGTGCGCGCAATTCTGAATTTGATGACGCTCCACGGTATCGACAAGGCGCGCTTTGAGCTTCCGCACAAATTCGAGCAGCTCAAAAAGCTCGGCTTCTTCGCCGACAAGCCCGAAATGGACAGCATCGCCGCGTTCTTCGACAAGGGCTGCTGCGGTTGCCATGGATAACTTTGTGCAAAATTTCCAAAATTTCGCGGAAATCTGTGTTGAATATATTGCATAAAGTAAAAATTATTTTTTATTAAAAAATTGGCTTGTTATTTACAAAACAATGTAGTATAATTTAAGGTGGAATAATTTGAGGGAGAATTTGTCGCGTGGGTTATTGCGGCAAATTATTCCTACTTAATTTTATATGGAGGAGAAAAAATGGCATTTTCAAAAACACTCGCCGAGATGGAACAGAGCGTTCCCGAAAGCGACGCGAGAAAACGGCTCGAAGCGTTTTTTGACGACGGAGAGTTCACCGAGCTTGACAAGTTCCTGTCCGCAGAGGGCGAAGTTAGCTCCGTGGTTACGGGCTTCGGCACCGTTGACGGCAATTCCGTTTACGTTTTCGCGCAGGACAGCTCAATTAAAGGCGGCGCAGTTAACAAGAGCGCGGCTCTCAAAATTAAAAAGGTTTACGAGCTTGCGGCTAAGTCTGGCGCGCCCGTTGTCGGCTTCTATGACTCAAAGGGCGGCGATATAAACGAGGGCATGGCGGTTCTTTCCGCTTACGGCGACATTATGAAGGCTTCGGCGGCGGTTTCGGGAGTTGTTCCGCAGATTGCCGTTATCACCGGCGTTTGCGCGGGCTGCGCGGCTATGCTTGCAGAAATGGCTGACGTAACGGTTATGAGCGAGGACGCAGAGTTGTTCCTCACCTCTCCGTTCAACACCCCCGACGGCAAGCTCGAGGGAGCAGGAAAGGCTGCAAGCGCGGCTAAATCGGGCGTTGCGGACATTGTTGTCAAGAGCGCGGACGAGGCTGTCGCAAAGGCAAAAGCGCTTATTTCCGTTCTTCCCGCAAACAACCTTGACGTTGGATTTGTTGAGGGCTTTGGCGAAAACGATATGGCGATTTCCGCTTCGATGAAGGGTGCGGACGTTATCGCGGCGGTTGCTCAGAAGGGCAGCGTTATCGAGTTCGGCGAGAAGTTCGGCACTGCCGCTTACACCGCGCTCGGTTCTGTAAACTACACAACTACGGCTTTCGTGGCAACCGACAAGGCTGAAAAGCTCACTGCCGACGATGCAGCGAAGATTGCTCGTTTCGTGCAGTTTGCCGATGTTTTCTCAATTCCCGTTGTGACTGTTGTCAACACCGACGGCTTTGAGGCAAGCTCCGCGGCTGAGCTTTCGGGCAGCGTTCGCGAGTGCGCAAAGCTTGCTCAGGTTTACGCTGCGGCAACCACTCTCAAGGTTAATCTCATCACCGGAAACGCGTTCGGCGCAGCATTTGCGGCGTTCGATTCCGCGGATTTCACCTACGCTTGGGAGAGCGCGAAGATTGCTCCGATGAACCCCGAGGCAGGCAAGGTATTTATGGGCGAAGAGCTTGTTGTAAACCCGTTTGCTGCGGCTTCCGAGGGTATGGTTGACGGCGTTGTCGCTCCCGAGGACACCCGCGAGGTACTCGCAGCGGCTATGGGTATTTGCTCGAACAAGAGAGTTGCTTCTCCCGCGAGAAAGCGCCCGAATATTGCATTCTGATAAAATTAACGAAAATTATACAGTGAGGTATTGAAAATGAAGAATTACACAATTACCGTAAACGGCACGGCTTACGACGTAACCGTAGAAGAAAACGGCGCAGGCGCTTCCGCTCCCGCAGCTGCTCCCGCACCCAAGGCTGCTGCTCCCAAGAAGGCTGCGGCTCCCAAGGCTGCCGCTGGCGGCGCTCCCATAAACGCTCCTATGAGAGGCACGATTGTTGACGTTAAGGTTAAGGTTGGCGACAAGGTTTCCAACGGCACGGTTGTTGCGGTTCTCGAGGCAATGAAGATGGAGAACGACATCGTTTCCGACAAGGACGGCGTTGTTGCTGCTGTTCTCGTTAACAAGGGCGATTCCGTTGAAACGGGCGCTCCCGTTGTTACTCTTTCCTAATAATACTTAAAACAGGAGATAATTATGGCTAAATTGAAAATAACGGAAACCGTTCTCCGCGACGCGCACCAGAGCCTGCTCGCAACGAGAATGTCCATCGATGAAATGCGCCCGATTTTGTCCGAAATGGACAAGGTTGGCTTCTACTCGGCTGAGTGCTGGGGCGGCGCAACCTTCGATTCCTGCATTCGCTTCCTCAACGAGGACCCCTGGGAGCGTCTGAGAATTATCAGAAAGGAAATGCCGAATACCAAGCTCCAGATGCTGTTCAGAGGACAGAATATGCTGGGTTATCGTCACTATGCGGACGATTTGGTTGAGTATTTCGTTCAGAAATCCATCGCAAACGGTATCGATATCATCAGAATTTTCGACGCCCTCAACGATATCAGAAACCTCGAAACCGCTATCAAGGCGGCTAAGAAGGAGCAGGGACACGCACAGGTTGCGATTTCCTACACCACGGGCGAGGTTTTCACTCACGAGTACTATGTAAATTACGCGAAGCAGATTGAGAGCGCGGGCGCGGATTCGCTCTGCATCAAGGATATGGCGGCGCTGCTCACACCTTACGAGGCGGAGAGCCTTGTCAAGGACCTCAAGGCTGCGGTTAAAATCCCCGTTCAGCTGCACACTCACTACACCTCGGGACTTGCTTCGATGTGCATAATCAAGGCGGTTGAGGCGGGAGTTGACGCGGTTGATACAGCTTTGTCGCCGCTTGCTCTCGGCACATCTCACGCACCCACCGAGTCGATTGTCGCAACCTTCAAGGACACCGAATACGACACCGGACTTGATTTGATTAAGCTCAACGAAATCCGCGAGTACTTTATGGGACTGCGCAAGAAGTACATCGACAGCGGTCTGCTCGACCCGTCGATGCTTGCTACGAACACAAAGGCGCTGATTTATCAGGTACCGGGCGGAATGCTCTCCAACCTGCTTTCTCAGCTCAAGCAGGCAGGCAAGGCTGACCAGCTTGAAGAGGTGCTCAAGGAAGTACCGCGCGTTCGTAAGGACAGCGGTTTCCCGCCGCTCGTTACGCCGACCTCGCAGATTGTCGGCACTCAGGCAGTGTTCAACGTAATTATGGGCGAGCGTTACAAGACCGTTACCAAGGAGTTCAAGGGACTTGTCAAGGGCGAATACGGCAAAACTCCCGTGGAAATCGACCCCGAGTTCCGCAAGAAGATTATCGGCGACGAAGAGCCGATTACCTGCCGTCCCGCAGACCTGCTTGCTCCCGAGTTTGAAACAATGAAGGAAGAAGCGAAGGAGTGGGTTGACGGCTCGTCTGTTGAGGACGTCCTCACTTACGCGATGTTCCCGAAGGTTGCACCGAAGTTCTTCGAGAACCGCCGCGACAAGCAGCTCGGTATCGACGCAGCTCACGCTGATAAGGAAAACAAGGTTCACCCTGTTTGATAAACACAATCCCCGGGCTAATAAGGTATTGACGCAAATCCGCATTACAATATAATTGTAGTGCCGAAAGAACCGCAGACCATACCCCAACAATGATTAAAGGACGCTTTTCAATGAAAGGCGTCCTTTTTGGCCGGCGAACGTTCTGAAAATTCCTGCAAACGGCGAGAATGTTCCTAAAGTCGAACACGTTTTATATTGCAATTTGTGAAATTTGTGGTATAATAGAATTAAGCGGATAATCAATACAGAAAAAAGCGAGGTATTACAAATGGACGACAAAACAATCAACTTTACATCTGGGCGAAAGGATTACAGTATCCCCATAGACGAAGTTTTGTACATTTTAATGAAAAAGCAGGACGCTTTTATTCACCTGTCCGACGGGAGCGTGCTCAAAACGCGAAAGACCTTTGCCGAGTTTCAAGAAGAGCTTTGCGATGACTTTATCAGAATACACCGCGGCTGTCTTGTTGCACCAAAGGCGATATACAGCGTAAAAAATCTTGTCACGTTAAGCAACGGCGATTCTCTCGAGTATTCCGCGCAGCACCGCGATGAGATTTTGCAGAAATTCCGCGAGAAACAGCGCGCCATCATTAACGAACTTTCGGACAACGACAACCCCACGGAAAACGAGGAATATCACAAGCATTATCGGTGCTTTGACACAATGCCGATTGCGTTCACGGACATCGAGATGATGTTTGATGAGGAAAGTCAAGCGGTGGACTGGATTTTCCGCTACGGAAACGAGGCTCTCGCAAAGCTTGAGGACGTCCCGCTTGAATCGATGATAGGCAACACCTTTCACAGCATTTTCCCGAATATGGACAAGAAATGGCTGCGAAGCTACGAGCGCACGGTGCTTTACGGCGAAACGCTTGAGCTTATCGATTACAGCCCCGAAATCAACAAATATCTGCGGATAATCTGTTTCCCGACCTTTAAGGGACACTGCGGCTGTCTGCTTTCCGACATATCCGAAACAAAACTTTCGTTCAACGAAGATACCGGTGAACACGCAATTTTGATGTATTTAAGGAAAATAATGGAATAAATCCAGCTTGGACTTGGAACAAACGCTTGCTGAAATGAACGCACTTTTCCGGAAATTCTTAAAAACCGGAAAAGTTCATCTGCCGCCGACTATTTCCTGCTGCCGAAGAAAATGTATCGGATATGCCGCAGACCGTCCCGTATCGTCCGCAGATGCGGCTTTCCGCTGCGCCCGTCGGGGCTGAGGGTAACGGGGATTTCCGCGATTTCGGCACCCGAGAGCGCGAACTTTCCGATAATCTCGGTCGCGAACTCCATACCGCCGCAGGAAAGCCCCAGCGCAAGCGCCTTTTCGCGGTCGAAGCCTCGAATACCGCAGTGAAAATCCCTCACTTTCGTGTGAAAGCGCAGCCTGCCCAACATCGACAGAAAAGGCACGCCGATGTATCTGTGTGAAAAAGGCATCGCGCCGGGAGCGATATTGTCCAAGCGGCAGCCCATAACCAGAGGATACCCCTCGCGGAGCTTTTCGACAAAGCCGTCAAGGTGCAGAAAATCATAGCTCATATCGCAGTCGCCCATTATTATGAATTTCCCGCGCGCAGCTTTTATCCCGCCGATAAGCGCATTTCCGTAGCCGCGCTCCGCCACGCTCACCACGCGCGCTCCTGCTTCACGAGCAAGAGCTGCGGAATTGTCCGTGCTGCCGTTGTCGGCAATCAGAACTTCTCCCGAAACGCCGCTTTTCTCCAAAAACTGCCGCGCCGACAGCACACATTGCGCGACGGTTTGCTGTTCATTCAAGCAGGGCATAAGTATCGTAAGCTCAATTTCGTCCACGCTTTTTTCCTCCTTTCGCGGAGGATTACGCTTTTTTCCTCCTTTCGCGGAGGATTTTTTCTTTTTCGGGCGGAACTCCAGCGAGTACCACAATCCCGCAAATACCGCCGGAATACTCGAAGCAAGCGCGCCGAGTACCACCGCCGATATCGCCGGCAGCACACACTGCGCGACGGTTTGCTGTTCATTCAAGCAGGACATAAGTATCGTAAGCTCAATTTCGTCCACGCTTTTTTCCTCCTTTCGCGGAGGATTTTTTCTTTTTCGTGCGGAATTCCAGCGAGTACCAAAGTCCCGCAAATACCGCCAGAATACTTGAAGCAAGCGCGCGGTAGGTGAAGAATTCGTGCAGATAGGAGTGGTTGTTCAGCAGGAAAAATCTCACGAAAGGCAGCGCGCCGAGTATCAGCATAATAAGTGTAAAGCTGCGGTCAAATTTCTCCCGGCTGCGGAAGAGGTAGAACACCGCGCCTAAAATCAACGCGGAAATCACAAGCCCCGCCGCGATTACGCCCCATTCCACTCTGTCCGTGCCGCCGAAAAGCGTCGAGATGTTCGCGGCGGGTGCGAGGAAAAACTGCGCAACGGGCGAGAGCTCTTCCGCTTCACCGACAAACCTTTCCTCAATGGACGCGAACGCAGTCACGAATTTGTTTTCACCCGTGACAATGCTCGCGGCGGTCCATTTCATGAGGAACATTCCCGCGTAGGAAAGAAGCCACGCCGCGCCGCATTTTACGGAAAGCCGAACGCTGTCTTTCAGCGCGGGCAGCCGATTTTCCTGCTTTCGCATAATGAAAACAACTATCAGAGGAACAAGTATCGTCAGCGTTTCGCAGGTGAGAAAGTCGAAGAAAGCTATCATCACGCCCGAAATCACCGAAAGAATTGAAAGCGCGCCGTCATTTCGTTCCAGGATGATATAAATTGGTAGCAGAAGCAGCGTTATCAGAACGGCGGGCTGATATTCAAGCGAAATGCCGATATTCCACACATGAACGCACAAAAACGCCGCAACAAGCGCTCCCGCGGCGAAAAACTGCCGCTTTTTCAGCAGCAGCGCCGCGTTTCCCGCAAGCAAAACAAACGCTGAAATCGTGCCAATCAGCTTTATCCCGCCGACATCGGTGAACAGCATAAGCGGTCGGATAACCGCCGCCATTCCGTGCCAGTAGCGCGAGTAGTCGGTATTTGGCGCGGCTGTTCCCTCAACGGCGCAGTAAAATCCCCAGTTTTCGCCGTAGTCGTTCGTGCCGTCGTTTCCGTCATAGTAGGCGGTATCAAGCGCGGCGGAAAACGGCTCGCCGCTGCCCATATTCCACGCCACATTGAGTAAAATCGCGTCGGCGTAGTTGTCCTGAACAAGCCGCATTTGCGAGTTGTGCGGGAACGGCTCTTTGTCCTTGAAATAAAGCGCGCTCGCGAGCATATTGTCATAAATTTTCTCGTTCGGGATAGCCGCCGAGGCGACAAGCGCAGACCAGAGCGCAAGCACGGCTGCCGCGAAAACAGCCGCGCGGCGTAATACAGCAGTAAATTTCTTCATTTTTTACCTCGCTAAATTTTCTGCTTCCATTATATCACAAAATCGGCTTTTCTGTCAAGAAAAAAACAGGATTTGCCCTGCATTTCACCCTTTTGGGTGAATTAAAATAAAAATTCAAAAAAGTACTTGACACGAATTTGTTTTTGTTATACAATGGAACTAACCGTAGGGCTAACTTACAGAAAGAAAGGAAGATTTACTTATGTTTAAGAAAAGGCTAAAAGGGCTGCTTGCGATGGTGCTTGCCGGCTCGATAGCAACAACGGCGCTGCCGCTTACGGCGTCGGCAACCATAGCGAAAATCTATGTGGGTTCTGAAGAATATACCGATAACAAGAGCCAAATCTTGGCGGGCACTTTTTCTGGCGGACCATTTGATTCAACAAACCGTACCGAAAATAATCTGTGGGCTTATTATGCTGGCACTACGGTGAGCGGAGGGGGGATTACTTGGGTGCTACAACCGGAAATTCGCTTGATAATACATTAAGTGATTTAAACAATAAATTAAAATCCGATAATACAACGCCAGACACGCATGATGTCTCTTTGAGATATAGTCACGATGTAATTTTCCTTAATTCGGTTCCGCATGATGGCGATTCTTTTGATTCCAGTAAAAAGTATCGATAACGGATTTTCGGATGAAGATCAGACCGATGTGGCAAAAATTGCAAATACTCTCGGCTTCGAGACGCCTTTGCAAGGCGTAAGTGGCTGGACTGTGTATTATGGATACACTAATGGAACAGGGATAATTCTCAGCTGTTCTGCCGAGAGTTATTACACAATTTCAGAAACACCGAAAATAACGCAGGCGATAATACCGACCAAATAATAAGCGTAACCCAAACGAATACCGATACCGCGTAAAAAGACCTCAACGGTACGGCGCTCAAAGGCAATGACATGCCGGTATATAACGACGGTACTTATACTTATACATCTGTCGAAATAACAGATAAAAATGCTTTGTGGAACGCTATCGAACTAATTGCAAGCGCAGAAGAAAATGTAATTACACATCTGCTGAATATTTTCTGCCGGCAGTCTTCTTTGATCATTGGCTGGAGTCTTTCCCGTAATAGTGCAGACAAAGCATTGTGATATCATCGAACTGCGGCGCGTCTGCAATGAAGCTGTCAATGCCGCTGTGAACAGCTTCAAGGAGTTTTTCGGGAGCGGAATCGGGAGCGATATTCAGCGCGTCAAGCATTCTGTCCGTGCCGAAGAGCTTGTTGTCGGAGTTGGTAGCTTCCGCAACGCCGTCGGTATAAACGTAAATGCTGTCACCGGGGGCAAGCTCAAATTCGTACTGCATGAATTTTATGCCCTCTATTACGGCAAGCGCGGGGGAATGTTTCTGCTTGTAAAGCTCATATTTTCCGCCGGCTCTTCTGATAGCAGAGCCATGTGGTGACGAACATTTCTGCCTCGTTACCCTCACAAAGCTGGTTATTGACATGACTGAGAATCTCAGACGGAGTGCCGCCCATCATAGCGCGGTTCTTGATAAGAGTTTTGGCAATGACCATGAACAGCGCGGCGGGAACGCCCTTGCCGGAAACGTCGGCGATAACAAGCGCAAGATGATCGTCGTCGATAAGGAAGAAATCGTAGAAATCTCCGCCGACCTCCTTTGCGGGGGTCATTGACGCGTAAATGTCGAATTCCTTCCTGTCGGGGAAAGCGGGGAATTTACTTGGGAGCATATCCGCCTGAATAGTTGTTGCTACGGACAGCTCTGACGCAATTCGTTCTTCACGGGCGGTAACGTCTTTCAGTT
>SFLN01000043.1 GCA_004554555.1 [Eubacterium] saphenum
AGGTGCTGAAAATGAACGCAGAACGTGTGCGGGAAGCAAACCGCAGGGTGATAGAGGCAGCGAATGTTCCGGAATTGCCGATAGTTTCTCCATACAGCTTCCACGGTGAATTCCCTGTTGACAGCTACGGTCACACCAATCTCTACAAACTCCAGTGCGGCGACCTCACAATGCAGGTGACGGATTTCGGTGCAGTTTTAGCGCTGATAATTGCCGTTGCGATATCGGCGGCTTGGGTAGGCTTTCTGGCGGGACATCTCGACCACAAGCGTTATAAAGCAAGCTATATCGGCATAACAAATCTGTTTAACGTTGCGCTCACGGCGATTATCATCAGCCACATTCTCGCATAACTCCCCAAACGATTGGCAGGTAAAACGATGTATTCAGTATCTTTCACGGGCTACCGTCCCGAAAAAATGCCGTTCCCGAACGAGGAGCACCCGCTTTGCGCTGACCTTAAAGCGCGGCTGCGGGAGGTTATCGAGAAATGCATAAAGGACGGCGCGGACTGCTTTTTCAGCGGAATGGCACGGGGAACGGATATGTGGTGCGCGGAGCTTGTGTTAGAGCTGAAAAAGACTTACCCGAACATCAAGCTCACCGCGATAATTCCCTGCCGAACGCAAACCAACGGCTGGACAGACGCGGAAAAGCAGCGGTATGACAAGATAATCAAAGAGTGCGCGGCGGTTGTGTGCGTGAGCGAAAACTACACAAAAAACTGCATGATGAAGCGAAACCGCGCGCTTGTGGACTGCTGCGACCTGCTGATAGCGGTTTTCGACGGTCAAAAGGGCGGCACCGCGAACACCATCAGCTACGCGCAATCCAAGTCCAGGAAAATAATCACGGTTCCACCCCTTGTCTAAACGGCAAGGGATTTTTTGTAAAACCGCATTGCAGAGCGGATTCGCGGGGTTGCGGCAGCTGTTTGCAGTGAGAAGCAACGCGTTCCCCTGTTCAGCGGCATTTGCAAAACCGCATTACAGAGCGGATTCGCGGGTTTGCTGCGGCTGTTTGCGGTGAGAAGCAACGCGCTCCTCTGTTCAACGGCATTTCCAAAACCGCATGCAGAGCGGATTCGCGGGTTTGCTGCGGCTGTTTGCGGTGAGAAGAAACGCTCTCCCTTGTTCAGCGGCATTTGCAAAACCGCATTACAGAGCGGATTCGCAGGTTTGCGGCGGCTGTTTGCGGTGAGAAGCAACGCGCTCCCCTGTTCAACGGCATTTGCTAAACCGCATTGCAGAGCGGAATTTCGCGGTGAACAACCACTCCAAAAAATCCTCGCGTTTTCGCCTCAACAAACATTTTTCACCCCTTGTCCGAATAGAATGGACAAGGGGGAATTTTATGGACATAATTTCTTTCATCAACGATAAAATCATCTGGGGCGCGCCGATGCTTTGCGCGATGCTGTTCACGGGCGTCTATTTCAGCGTGAAATCGCGTTTTTTTCAGGTGCGGAACTTCTTCGGTGTACTGAAATCCACGATTTTCTCGCGCTCGAAAACCACCGAAAACGGCACAACTCCATTTCGCGCGATGTGTCAAGCACTCGCGGCAACCCTCGGTACCGGCAACATCGCGGGCGTCGGCTCGGCTCTGGCAATCGGCGGAGCAGGCGCGGTGTTCTGGATGTGGATTTGCGCGATTTTCGGCATGATGACGGGCTTCGCGGAGAACGTGCTCGGGTTTCTCTACCGAAAGCGCGACAAAAACGGCATTTATCACGGCGGCGCGATGTACTATATCCGCGGCGGTCTTGAGAAAAAGCGCTCCACAAAGCGCCTTGCCAAGCCACTTTCGCTGATTTACGCGGGACTTTGCGTGCTGGCGGGGTTTGGTATGGGCAACGCCGCGCAGATGAACTCCGCGTCCGAGGCGCTGAAAATCGGTTTCGGGATACCGCCGCTGGTGACGGGAATTTTGCTTGCAGCGGCGGCAGCAGTTGTGGTTTTCGGCGGCGTAAAGAGGATTGCCGCGTTTTCCGCGAAAATAGTGCCGATAATGTCGGGCTTTTACATCATCGGCGCGGTCTATATCCTCATCGCAAACGCCGCGCGGCTTCCCGAGATTTTCGGGGAAATTTTCTCGTCCGCGTTCGGTTTTTCGGCAATCGGCGGCGGTATTTTCGGAGCAGCCGTGAAAACAGCGGTGTCGATGGGCTTCAAGCGCGGCGCGTTCTCAAACGAAGCGGGACTTGGTACATCGGTTTTCGCGCACACAGCAAGCGATATGAAAAGCGCGAAAATCTGCGGTATGTGGAGCATTTTCGAGGTGTTTTTCGACACTATTATAATGTGCGGATTAACGGCGGCGGTGCTTTTGACAAGCGGCTGCCGGCTGCCCGAAAAGGACGTTGTGTTAAGCGAGGTGACTGCGGGAACGCAGTATTTTAAGCTTTCCGAGAACGATGAAATTATCACGGACGGCACGGCGAGCGGCGGGAAAATCCGCTGTTTCGGGGTGCACGGCGAGGAGATTTTCGCGCAGTTGCCCGAGAACGCGCGCTACTCAAACGTAATGCAAATCACCGGCATTTCGGAGGGCGGGAAAATCGTGGGCGCGGTTATCGAGCCGGTTTCGGGCTCGGGGCTTGCGTCAATCGCGTTCAAATCGGAGTTCGGCGACTGGGCGGGCGGCGTGCTGGCGGTGCTGGTGGCGATGTTCGCGTTTTCAACGGTCATCGGCTGGTCGTATTTCGGCAGCGAGGCGGCGTGCTACATCTTCGGAAATCGCATAAGAAAGCCGTTCCTCGTTGCCTTCACGGCGTTTTCGGTCATCGGCGCAACCGTGAATATGCAGCTTGCTTGGGGAGTTGCGGATATGCTGAATGGGCTGATGGCAATCCCGAATCTTTTCGCGGTTTTCGCGCTGCGAAAAGAGGTGCTCGCGCAGCTCGGGAAGTAGCTGTTCGCCGCGATTTCTGGCATTTGCGAACCGCACTGTTGCCGCATTTTTCGCATTTCACCAAGCGGCAATCTTTCGCGATTTATCAAACAGCGCTGTTCTCCACGATTTCTCGCGATTTCATCGAGCCGCGTTTCTCACCGCGTTTTCTCGGAAACTTGACCGTGCTGCGCTTCCCGCCGCGATTTGCAAGACGATTTCTCGAATAGCGCCGCTGTTTCACGCGATTTGCACGGCGATTCGCCAAAACGCGCTACTCACTGCGATTTCTTGCAATTCAACCCAACCGCGCTGTTGCCGCCTTTTATCGCATTTCACCAAGCGGTAATTTTGGCGATTCAACAAACCGCGCTGTTCTCCGCAATTTCTCGGGGATTCATCAAGCCGTGCTTCCCTCCGCGTTTTCTCGGAAACTTGACCGTGCTGCGCAGTTCGCCGCGATTTGAATGCCGAAAAAGCTGCCGGATAACGTAAAACCGCGCCGTTTCAGTACGCGAACGGCGCGGTTTTGTGCAAATTGCGCGATTACATCATCGTGTCCACAAGATTTTCGATAACCCTAACCGCCTTTTTTGCGGTTTTGCTTGCGCGGTGACTGCCGCCGGTGAACATTCTCACCGCCATAAAAGCCGCGCTTCCCGCGATAACTCCCGCGGCTGCGCCCTTGATAACGCTTGACGTCTGTCGTGTCATAAAATCACTCCTTTTGAAAGTTTACATTCATATTTTCTGCAAAATCGCTGCTTTTATCCTCGTTTTTATCTGGAAAACGCACGGCTTTTTACCTCAAAAATACGCAAAATCAACCCTTTTTTCCGTTATTTTGCGCTGTTTTTGCTCATTTTTGTGCAAAATGCAAAGTAAAATCTCCCGTTTTTTATTGAAATTGTGAAATTATACAAAATGCAAGTTTGGGGATAAAAAGTTGCAAAAATTGCTTGACAAACGGAGTTGATTTGAGTATAATAAAGACATAGCAAGGGAGCTGTAAAACTTACGGTTGATAAATCAAAAAGTGACTGCGTCACCGCGGGAGTTTGAATTTCCGCAAAACATCGCCAGCAGTTGTTTTGATTTATCAACCGCAGGTGAACGGCTCCTTTTGCTTTTTTAAAGCCGTGAAAGGAATTTACGGTAATTTAGCAAAAAGGAGCGGATTTTATGTTACAGGGTTTGGCAATGCTCTCCGAGGCTTCGGCTTTGGCGGGAGCGGAAGAAGTCGTCAATGCCACGATGTTTAACGTGGGCGACGGCAACGGTATATGGTATTTGATAGGCGCGGCGCTCGTGTTCTTTATGCAGGCGGGCTTCGCGATGGTGGAAACCGGTATGACACGCGCAAAGAACGCCGGCAACATCATTATGAAGAACCTCATGGACTTCTGTATAGGTACTGTGGTGTTCGTTTTACTTGGCTTCGGGCTGATGCTCGGTGAGGATACGTTCTTCGGTTTGGTCGGTATCCCCACGCTCGATATCCTCGGCAGCTTCACGAATTTCGACCGCTGCGCTGAGTTCGTTTTCAACCTCGTTTTCTGCGCAACCGCCGCAACAATCGTTTCCGGCGCGATGGCAGAACGTACAAAGTTCCTCAGCTACTGCATCTACTCCGCGATAATCAGCGCGGTTATTTACCCCATCGAAGCACACTGGGTATGGGGCGGCGGCTGGCTTGTACAAATGGGCTTTGTTGATTTCGCAGGCTCTGCGGCAATTCACTCTGTCGGCGGTATCTGCGCGCTCATCGGTGCAAAAATGGTTGGTCCTCGTATCGGCAAGTTCGACAAGGACGGCAAGCCGAAAGCAATTCTCGGTCACTCTATGACGCTTGGTGCGCTGGGTGTGTTCATTCTCTGGTTCGGCTGGTACGGCTTCAACGGCGCGGCTGCTTCCAACGTTGACTTCCTCGCAAACGTGTTCCTTACAACAACAATTGCTCCGGCAGTTGCGACTGTGACCACAATGATTTTCACCTGGCTGAAGCACGGCAAACCCGATGTTTCGATGTGCCTTAACGCTTCGCTTGCAGGTCTTGTTGCAATCACGGCTCCCTGCGCGGACGTTGACGCACTTGGCTCTGTAATCATCGGTCTTGTTTCCGGATTTTTGGTATACTTTGGCGTTTGGCTGCTCGACTACAAACTCAAAATCGACGACCCTGTCGGTGCGGTTGCGGTTCACCTCTTCAACGGTGTTTGGGGTACTCTGGCAGTTGGTTTGTTCTCAACGGGCAACGGACAGAATGTCGGCGTCGGCGGTACACCCGTTAAGGGCTTGTTCTACGGCGGCGGCTGGGGACAGCTCGGAATTCAGGCTCTCGGTATCTTGTCCATACTCGCTTGGACTGCGGCAATCATCTCCCTCACCTTCCTCATCATCAAAAAGACAATCGGTCTGCGCGTTTCCCGTCACGAGGAAATCGTTGGTCTGGACGCAACAGAGCACGGTCTTATATCCTCTTATGCAGACTTCGTTCCCTCTATGCACGTTGAAACCACTTCTTCCGGCAAGGAGAAAGAGGTTGAAACGGTTGCCGAGAACGCAGATTCTGTACCTGTTATCAAGAAATACGTTCCTTCCGAGGGCGGTGCAGCTATGACAAAGGTTGTTATCGTAACACGTCCCGACCGCTTTGAAGCGCTTAAGGACGCAATGAGCAAGATAGGCATCACAGGTATGACGGTTACAAACGTTATGGGCTGCGGTATGCAGAAGGGCTCGAAGGAGTTCTACCGTGGCGTTGAGATTGAAACTCACCTGCTGCCGAAGATTAAGATGGAAATCGTTGTGTGCAAGGTACCCGTTGAAACGGTTATCAACACCGCGAAAGAGGTTCTTTACACGGGCGCTGTCGGCGATGGTAAGATTTTCGTATACGAAGTTGCCGATGTTGTCAAGGTAAGAACCGGTGAAAGCGGCTACGACGCTCTCCAGGACAGCATGTAATTAATAGTGTAGAACAAAAGATAAAATAAGAATAACCCGAGGGGCTGCGGCTCTTCGGGTTATTTTCGTTTAGCGCGGTTTTCGTCAGTACCGCAAAAGCAAGCTTGCCGCAAATGCCGCCATATAGTCAAACTCAGTAAGCTCATTAAGCAGCTTTGCGGGCAGCTCCAGCGGCTCGGCAATGCCGTTTTTGGCACGGATTGCGCGGTTGAGCGAAAGCGTGATTTTATCATTGGAGCGAGAGGTGAACGAAACGGTATTTTTCGGGTTAACGCCGCAGGTTATGAGCTGCACCCCGCGCGGAAATTCGTCGAAACTGCCGTCCTCGTCCGCGATAATTCCAAGCGCGGCTTTAATCTCGGCACTCGCGTTTTTTTCCACAATCACCGCGGCACTCGGCGCGTTTATCACGGCGCGATTTTGGGCGATGACAAATTCCTGCTCGGGGAAAATTTGCCCGAACAGCTTCCCCGCTTTAAAGCGCGATTTTTCTGCGTTATTTCCGACGATTATCACCAAAGAAACTCAGCTCCTTTGCAACTATTTTGCGGTGAAAAATTTGATTTATAAGAGGAATTTATTTCAAATTTCCGCAGATACTAGGAGTATCGTTTATAATAAAAAGGCTGTCTGAACGCGTTTTCGGCAGCCCGTTGCAAAGGAGCAGCGTTTTGGAAAATATAACTCGTTCATCAATCTGGCACGGCAGCTTTGGGCAGTACCCGATGCTCAAGACCGCGATTTCAACCGATGTTCTCATCATCGGCGGCGGAATTTCGGGAATTCTCGCGGCGCGGCTGCTCACGGACAGCGGTGTACCGTGCGTAATCGCCGAGGCGGGAAGAATTTGCAGCGGGATTACAAAAAACACAACCGCTAAAATCACCGTCCACCACGGTCTGATTTACTCGAAAATTGCCGAAAAATACGGCTTTGACTACGCGAAAATGTACCTCTCCGCCAACCAAAAGGCAGCCGCGCGTTTCGAGCAGCTTTCCGAGAATATCGACTGCGACTACGAAAAGCGCGACAGCTTTATCTACTCGAAAACCACCCCCGAGCCGCTTTACAGCGAGCTTTCCGTGCTGTCGAAAATCGGTTGTCCCGCGGAGCTTTGCGAGAAGGTTCCCCTGCCCTTTCGGACAGTCGGCGCGGTTCTCGTGAAAAATCAAGCACAGTTCAACCCGCTGAAATTTCTCGCCGCGCTCACCAAAGGGCTGAACATATACGAGAACACGCACATCATCGAAATCGACAAAAACACCGCAATTTCGGTTGACGGGAAAATCACGGCGAAGAAAATCGTTTTCGCCTCGCACTTCCCGTTTGTCAACCGCCACGGAAGCTACTTCCTCAAAATGTACCAAAGCCGCTCGCACGTTCTTGCACTTGAAAACGCCGCGCCGGTTAACGGTATTTTTATGGACGAGGACGCAAACGGCTTCTCGCTTAGGGATTACAAAAATCTGCTTTTGGTAGGCGGCGGCGCGCACAAAACAGGCTGCCCGTCAAGAGTCGAGGAGCTGCTCACCTTTGCCGAGCGGTACTATCCGGCGGCGAAGCCCGTGAATTTGTGGTCGGCGCAGGACTGCATGACGCTGGACGGGCTGCCCTATGTCGGCAATTACAGCGCGAACACTCCCGACTGGTACGTTATGACCGGCTTTAACAAGTGGGGAATGACCAACGCGATGGCTGCCGCCGAGATTATCCGCGACAAAATTCTCGGCACCGAGAACGAAAACGCGCCCGTTTTCAACCCCTCGCGAAGCATTCTGCAAAAGCAGCTCCTCGTGAACGGCATAAACGCGGTGAAAAACCTCGCTACACCGACCGCGCCGCGCTGTCCGCACATGGGCTGCGCACTCAAAAAGAACACGGACGAGAACACCTGGGAGTGCCCGTGCCACGGCTCGCGGTTCTCCGAGAGCGGCGAGCTGCTTGAAAATCCCGCGAACTCCAACCTTAACCGAAGATAAACTCGCGTAAACTCCCCAAACAGCTGCCGAACCCGACAAACTCCGTGAAAAATCTCGCTACACCGACCGCGCCGCGAAATCCTGCAAACTCCAACCTTAACCGAAGATAATACTCGCGCCGAACGGCAATCGCCGCAAATCCCGCTACCCTCACCTTAATTCAAGATAAAATCTCGGCTGCCGATAAATTTTCTCGGCAGCCAAAAATTTTTACAAAAACCTCTTGACAAATATTTCAAAACGTGCTATAATTTCATCAAGATATCAAATTGATATCAAAATATATTGAGAAAGAAGGTTTATTTATGGAAAAGGACGAGAAGAAATATTGTTATGAGGAAAAGGAAATTCACCCCGTAAGCGGCTGGCTGGTGCTGTTTATAACGGTTTTACTGCTTTGCGCGGCACTTGGGCTTATGATTTTCTTTGCAATCGAAATGGACGGAAAAAATGCCGATTCGGCAGTAGTTGGCTTTGTAATTTCGCTGGTTTACTTGTGCATCGGCTGGATTCCGTTTATGGGACTGCGCATTATGAAGCCGAACGAAGCGATTGTGCTCACGCTTTTCGGTAAGTACATCGGCACGCTCAAAAAAGAAGGCTTTTTCTTCGTTAACCCGTTCTGCGGCGCGGTTACCCCGAAGAACGCAAGCGGTTCGAGCAACATTGTCGCAACTATCGCAACAAACGGAATGGTGACAACAACGATTAACCGCAAGCTCTCGCTTAAAACAATGACTCACAACAACGAAAAGCAGAAAATCAACGACGAGTCGGGAAACCCGATTGAGATTGGAATTATGGTAACGTGGCGCGTTGTGAACACCGCAAAAGCCGTGTTCAACGTTGACAACTACAACACCTTCCTGTCAACTCAAGCAGATTCTACACTCCGTGACGTTGCGCGCTGCTACCCCTACGACTCAACCGATGACGACGAGAAAACGCTTCGCGGTTCGTCCGTTGAGATTTCCGAGCAGCTCAAAAACCTTCTCCAGGAGCGCGTTGAGATAGCGGGACTTGAAATCATCGAGGCGAGAATAACTCACCTTGCCTACGCGCAGGAAATCGCCGCGGCTATGCTCCAGCGGCAGCAGGCAAACGCGATAATCGAGGCGCGCCAGAAGATTGTCGACGGCGCGGTCGGAATGGTTGAGATGGCGCTTAAAAAGCTGTCCGAGAACAATGTTGTCGAGCTTGACGACGAACGCAAGGCACAGATGGTGTGCAACCTGATGGTCGTTCTTTGCGGCAACAAGGACGCGCAGCCGATTGTAAACAGCGGCTCGGTTTATTGAGTTCATCAAAAGAAAGGCGGTGAGCGGAATGCCCGAAGAAAAAAAAGACGCCAAAAAGCAAATCCCCCTGCGGCTTTCCGCAACGCTTTACAACGAGCTTATGCGGTGGGCTGAGGACGATTTTCGCTCGGTGAACGGGCAGATTGAGTACTTGCTTACCGAGTGCGTAAAATGGCGCAAGAAAGCGAAAAAGCGCGAAAACAACGATGAATAACAAAAACGCTCTCCCGAAAAAAAGGAGAGCGTTTGATTTTTTCGCTTACTGTACGTCGGCGATTGCGTCGGCGATTGATTGACCGTTTTTGTGAACGATGAGGTAGATATAGTTGTCGGGAGTTTTGCCCGAAACCGCGCCGGCTGCGCTTTCCTCCTGAGCGGGATAGAACGCAGCACCGGTCTGGGAGTAGTTGAGGTAGGTGTTAATCGCGTCCTCAACCGCGCCCTCGCGCCCGTTAACCGGCTTTACGACGATAACGCGGTTGAGCTGCGCGCTGATGACGTTGGTGCAGAAGCAATATTCCTCGAGGTCATCGAGATTGAAAATCTCGCCCTCGTCGGTCGAGAACATCGAGCCAATCATATCAGCCTCGCTCACGATGTCCATCGTGGGCCAAACATCGGTGTTAAGCGCGGCGGCAGCCATTCTTCCCGCGCGGTTGTCGGGGAACGGGAGAGTGCTGTTGTCGGCACCGCTTTCCGCGCCCGCCCCGCCGTTTTCATCGGACGAGCTTTGAGTTGAGGTTTGTTCCGAGGACTCTTCGGAGGACTGCTCTGAGGTAGGCTCGGAGTTTTCACCCGAAGATATTTCCGAAGAATTATCGGAGTTGTTCCTGTTGCCGCAGCCCGCGAGAGTAAAAATCAGCGAGCCGCAAAGGATTGCAGATAAAAAAATCTTTTTCATAAAAAGCGTTTCCTTTCCAATGATTTGATAACTTTTTATCCAAAAAGAATAAAAAGACTGATTATATTATGAACGCAATTTTTATGAAAATTCTTTGAAAAAATAGCCAAAAAAACAGCCGTTAAAAAACGGCTGCTTCCAAATTTAATGCCTAACCAAAACGATGCCGGGGATAACCAAAGAGGTATGCTCGGTACTTTTTCGGTGCGAAAGACTCGCGCATTGATTTGATTATTCGCCCTTCTGCTTAGCGAAGCACTCGCTGCACAAAACGGGTCTGTCGCCCTTCGGCTCGAAGGGAACTCTTGCGACTCCGCCGCAAACCGAGCAAGTAGTCTCAAAGAACTGTCTTTGACCTCTGCTTGCGTTCTTCTTTGCGTCGCGGCAAGCCTTACATCTCTGAGGCTCGTTCTCGAAACCCTTTTCAGCGTAGAATTCCTGTTCGCCTGCAGTGAACACAAAATCCGCTCCGCAGTCCTTGCATTTCAGTGTCTTGTCAGTGTACATAAGTATACCCCTTAAAAAATTAAATTTGCCCGACAGGACTTGCACCCGTATCTTTGCTTTCGCAACGCTTTAACATTTAAGCTATCGGGACATATTGAAGCCGTTTTCGTTTTGCGAACCTCGGCTTTTTCACAAATTACCGCCCATTATCCTGCGCACCTTGGCTCGTGCCCTTGAAAGCGCGTTGTCAACAGACTTTTTATCCACGCCGAGTCTCCTCGCGGTTTCCGCGTAAGACATACCCATCGCCGCGCACTCAATGCAGTGCAGCTCGAGCGGGGAAAGCTCCGATTTCAAGCTTTTGCGCACGTCCTCGCTGTTTTCCTTCTCGATGACCGCTTCCTCGGGAGTTGGCTTTTTGTCGGGAAGCTCACGCATTTCCTCTTCCGCAGCAAGATTTTTCCTGCGAATGGTGGACTTTTTCGCGGTATTGCGCAGTCGATTATTGATACAAACCGAAGCATACGCGGAAAACTCGCCCTTTTCGCTGTCGTAGCTGCGCACCGCTGCCAGAAGCCCCTGCATACCATCGGACACAAGCTCCTCGTAATCGGCGAACTGCGCGTACTTTCTTGCGTAAGCGAACACCGTTTTCATATAGCGTGAGATAAGCTCGGCGATTTTGCCGCTGTCGGACCGATTATCCAGCAACAGCTCCCTGTCGCTCAGCTTGGAATAATCCTCCATAGCTCCTCCCAAAACGCGTGGATTTCACTCCCCTTATTTTAACACATTCTGCAAATTTTGTCAACAATAATTTTCAGTTTCCCGACAAAAAACAGCGTTTTAATGAATATTGCGCCGTTTATCTATACAAAATGCCCAAAAATTCCAAAGAGTTTCGCCTAAAATTTACCTTTTAAATTGCTCGCGACCGGTCTTGAAGATATTGCCGCCAACGCTGTCCACGGCAACAATCAGCGGGAAATTCTCGATTTTCAGCCGCTTGACGCTCTCGCAGCCGAGGTCCTCGAAAGCGATAACCTCGCACTCGGTTATGCACTTGCAGGCAAGCGCGCCCGCGCCGCCGATAGCGCAGAAATACACCGCGCCGTTTCGCCGAACCGCTTCGCAGACCGCCTCGGAGCGCTCTCCCTTTCCAATCATCGCGGACAAACCCATATCCAGCATCATCGGCGAATACACGTCCATTCTGCCGGAGGTTGTCGGGCCGCAGCTGCCGATAACCATTCCGTCACGCGCTGCCGTTGGTCCCGCGTAGTAAATCGCAGCCCCCGAAAGCTCGTAAGGCAGCGGCTTTTGCTCCTCGATAAGCTGTTTTATGCGCTTGTGAGCGGCGTCGCGCGAGGTGTAAACCGTCCCCGACAGCAAAACCTTGTCGCCCGCGCGGAGCGTTTTTGCTTTTTCTTTAAGCTCGTTTGTGTTAAGTTCAATCATAATTCTCTCGTAAATCCAAACCAAAGAGCCGAAATTCGGCTTCGGCTCTTTTTGTAATCAATCAGAAATTCGCGAAAATATCGCTGCTCATATCATCGTCATCGGACGAACTCTCGGAGCTTGAGAAGTCCCAAATTGACGAGTCATCGGTTGTGGGTGTAGGTCTGTCGTCTGTTTCGGTAAATTCAATCTCGGGCTCCTTTGCAGCAGGCTCGTCAGCGGGCTCGGGTTCAGCCTCGCCGAAATTGCCGCTCTGTTCCATAGCCTCAAGCTGCTTTTGCAAATCCTCCCAAGGATTAGCCGCGCTCTCCGGCTCGGGCGCAGGCTCGTTGTCCATCTGAACGTCGGTGTCGAAGTCAAGGTTGCCGCCCGCTCCGCCGCCAAACGCAGCTTCTGCCGCTTCAAGCATTTTACGCATTGCGTCCGCGCCGTCATCGTCCGACATATCCATATCGAAATCGCGTCTGTCCTCTTCGGGAGTGGGCTGAACAGCGTGCTTTGCCTCTTCCTCGCGAACCGCCGCCAGCAAGTCCTCGTCAATCTCGTCTGCATTGAGGCTGCTGCTCGGAACAGTCTGCGCGAGAAGGTCCTTGCCGAAATCCATATCAAACGCAGCCTTGCTGTGCTCGGTTGTGTCGTTCTCCTTAACCTCGGTTACCGGCTCGTCAAGGCTTCCGAAGCCCGCCATCATATCGTCGTCATCGGAAGTATCGGTCGTATCGGAGCTGAGTTCCGAGATATCCTCGAAGGAAATCTCGTTCATAGGCTCGGGTTCGTTGAATACGGGAACCTCTGCCGCCGACACCTGTGTCGTTGACACATGTGTCGTTGACACCTGTGCCGTTGGAGCTTCTGCCTCGGGTGCCGCGACATCGGAGAAATCAGGAATTTCAACCGCAGCGGGTGCAGGCGCGCTCGCTTCTTCAACAGAAATTTCCTCTGCCTTATCGCATATTTTCTTGTAACCGCTGTTGATTTGCTCGAGGAAGCTCTTAACCTCGGACATAAATCCGTCAAGATTAACCACAGCCGCAGCTCCGCCTACCGCCGACGCGCTCTGAGCGTTTGCGACAATATCCTTTGCGGTCTGCTTTGCCTTTTCGACAACCTCGCGCGCGGTTTTATTTGCCGCTTCAACGGTTTCACGCGCAGTTATGTTAGCCTTTTCGATTATCTCGGCAGCCTGCTTCTGAGCCTCCGCACTTGACGCGCCGCCCGAAACAGAACCGCCGCCGTTCTTAACCTTTCTTTTGAGGACGTCAATCTGATTGAGCAAATCCTCGGCATTTCTGCGCTCGGTTTTAATCTGAAGCTCCAGCTCGGCAACCTTTTCGCTGTTTGCCTTTTCGAGCTTCCGAATTTTATCCTCAGCCTCATCGGAAATTTTAACAGCCGCCTTAACCTTGCTGTCATTTTCCTTCATTTCCGCTTCAAGCTCGTTCATCTTTTTGCGGAGATTGCTTATGTACTCGTTAACCTCGTTTTTGTCAAAACCCTGGAAAGCTGTTTTAAATCCACCGTCGCCGACTGCCATAAAAAGTTTCTCCCCTCGAAAAAAATTTACTTTTTCGTACAAAATATTTTTGCACAAAAAACCTTATTCTTATTATACCACATTTTTTTCCGATATACAAGTGTTTTAACAAATTTTATAAATATGTAGATTTTGTGCAATGATTTTTGTTTAACATTACCAAAGAACACCAAATAATTTTGTGATAATCGGAGATTTTGGGCAAGAGGTTGGTTAAATTTAATAAATGTGGTTGTTTTTTCGGCAGAAAAAGTGTATAATATGATATGTGAAGAAAAAATGGAAGGGAATGATAATATGCTGGACAAAACAATGACCTTTTCGGTTCACGAGGACAGGGAGAACGAGATGAAGGACATCCTTATGACCGTTTACGACGCGCTGAAACAGAAGGGATATAATCCGATAAATCAGCTCGTTGGCTATATCCTTTCCGAAGACCCTACATACATCACCACGTTTAACAACGCGAGAGGTCTTATTCGTCACATTGACCGTGACGAGCTTTTGCAGGTGCTTGTGAAATCCTATCTCTCGGATTAACCGAAAAAACGGCTCTGTCGGATAAACGGCAGAGCTTTTTTATCGGAAATTTTTGGCGAGAATAATTTGTCTTGCGAAACTCAAAATAGTTACGCGGCGAAAACCGCGCAATTCTTGCTTTAAAGGAGAAATTTATTATGGGAACCGAATTCGCAAACAAGCACATCGGCTGTACAATTCACAACTGCGAGCACCACTGCAGCTGCGAGGACTTCTGCTCTCTCGACAAAATCGAGGTCGGCACTCACGAGGCAAATCCCACCGTCGTTCAGTGCACGGACTGCCTCTCTTTCAAGGCTAAGCCCTCCGTCTGATTTCGGATAATCGAATATTTTAAGCGCCGATTTCGTGGGAACGAGGTCGGCGCGTTTCTTATCAAAAATGCCCGAACGCGTAAACGCTCGGGCTGGGTTTTTATCCGTTGATTACCGTAATAAGCTGATTGATATTTGCATAGGTGTATGTTTTGCCTTTGTAGGTCACGTTTTAAGGTTCGTGCAGTGTAAATCCTCTTTAACGCAATTAAGAATCAATTCTGCATTTTGGCAGTTGAGTTTTCAGCCATTTTATATCGGCAGCGCTGATTTGATTATCAGATAAATCCAAATAGGTCAGCTTTTTAAGATTTGCAAGAGGTTTGATATCTCTGATATTATTATTTTTCAAATTTATTACAGTAAGATTAGTAAGCCCTGCAAGCGACGAAATATCACTAATTTGATTATTCAACAGATATAATTCGGACAGATTTTTAAATCCCGACAACACACTGATATCGCTGATTTGATTACCCCGCAATTCCAAATAAATCAAATTTTTATGCCCCGACAGCGCACTGATATTACTGATTTGATTGAAGGATAAATCCAAATT
>SFLN01000044.1 GCA_004554555.1 [Eubacterium] saphenum
AATTCTCGATTTCCGGCTCGATATAATACAAAAAGCCGTCCATCGCCCCCGGTATCGTAAGCGAATAAATCGCCATTCCTATTGACATCAAAATAAGCAAGGGCATCAGAATTTTGCTGATTTTCTCGATACCCTTCTCCACGCCGAGAAGCACGACAAGCGCTGTCAAAAACAGGAAAATCGCAAGACAGAGGATAGGCTCGCCGATTTCACTGATGAAAGCGCCGAAGTATCCGTCAACCGCCGACGCCGCGCCTTGTCCCGTGATATAAACGCCGAGAAATTTCACAACCCAGCCGCCGATTACGCAGTAATATGGGAAGATGATAATCGGCACAAGCGCCGCTATATAGCCGAGAAACGAGAATTTCTTGCTCAGCGCTTCGTACGCCTTTATACAGCTTTTTCCCGTTTTTCTGCCTATCGCGACCTCGGTTATCATCAGCGCGAAGCCGAATGTTACCGCAAGAATTACATACACCAGCAGGAACATTCCGCCTCCGTACTGCGCCGCAAGATACGGAAACCGCCACAAATTTCCCAAGCCGACCGCTGAACCCGCGGCTGCCAGGACAAATCCCAATCGGCTTGAAAAGCCGGATTTCGCTCTCTTTTCAGTATTCATAAAAACCTCTTTATCTATTTTTTTCAAGCAACGTCAAACATTCAACATGCGGCGTTCTCGGAAATAAATCAAACGGCTGCACGATTTTCGGCTCGTAGCCCATTTCGTTCAACAATTTGCAGTCGCGCGCCGCTGTTGACGGGTTGCAGGAAATCATCACAATTCTTTTCGGGTTCATCGCCGCGCAGGATTTCAGCGTTTCCTCGTTGCAGCCCTTTCTCGGCGGGTCGAGCAGAATTACGTCGGGTGAAATTCCCCGCTCGCAGAGCGTTTTTGCGGCAACCTTCGCGTCCGCCGAGATAAACTCCGCGTTCGTTATCCCGCAGTTTAATGCGTTTTCACGAGCATTCTCCACAGCTTCGTCCACAATCTCCGCGCCGAGCAGCTTTTTCGCATTCTTCGCCATCGAAAGCCCCACTGCGCCTATCCCGCAGTACAAATCGAGGATTACGTCCGCTTTTCCCGCGAAATCCGCCGCGCGCCTGTACAGCTTTTCGGCAGCGTTTGTGTTGACCTGATAAAACGACTTCGGCGATATCTTCAGCAAAACGCCGCACATTTCATCGAAAATCTCCGCGCGCCCGAAGAGCAGAATTTCCTTTTCGCCGAGAATTACGTTGGTTTTTTCGGGATTTATGTTGAGCACAACTCCCGTTACCTCGGGAAATTTCTCCGAGATTTTTCTCGCAAGCGCCTTAAACTCGGGAACGTTTCGCCGTGCAACCAAAACGCAGCAAAGTCCGCCGTCCGCTTTGTTTGCGGCTTTTCTGAGGAAAATGTGCCGGAAAACTCCGTCGTGCTTTTCCTCGTTATACGCGGAAATTTTCAGCGCCGCCGCTTCTTTTACAATATATTCCGTGATTTTCGAGAATATTTCGGGCTGAAGCCTGCAGTCGCTCACGGGTATCAGCCGATGACTTCGCTGCGCAAAAAATCCCGCCGCGATTTTCCCGTCAACCTTTGCCACAGGCATCTGAAGCTTGTTTCGATAACGCTCGGCAGCGTCCCCGCACTCAATCGGCAAAAACTCGGGATTGAGTTTGCCAATCCTCTCAAACGCGTCGCGGACAATGCTTTCCTTTGCACGCAGCTCCGCGCTGTACTTGATGTGCCGAAACGCGCAGCCGCCGCATTTCCCGAAAACAGGGCAGTCATTTTCTATTCTGTCCTCGGACGGCTTTATAATGCGCTCGATTTTCGCGTAAGCGTAGCTTTTGCAGTCCTTCAGCACCCGCGCTTCAATCTCATCGCCAACCGCCGCAAACGGCACAAAAACTGCCTTTCCGTCAAAGCGTGCAATTCCGCTGCCCTCGGACGTTAGCCCCGTGATTTTAAGCGGGATTATTTCGTTTTTCTCCATAAAATCAGATTTCACCGAGGCTCTTCGCCTTGAGGAACGCGTTTATAAATCCGTCGATGTCTCCGTCCATAACCGCGTTTATGTTGCCGCTTTCAAAGCCCGTGCGGTGGTCTTTCGCGAGCGTGTACGGCATAAAGACGTATGAACGAATTTGGCTTCCCCACTCGATTTTGAGCTGTTCACCCTTGATATCGCTGATTTTGTCGAGGTGCTCCTGCTCCTTAATCTGAATGAGCTTCGACATCAGCATTTTCATTGCAAAATCTCTGTTCTGAACCTGCGAACGCTGCGTCTGGCAAGCCGTGACGATACCCGTCGGCTTGTGTATCAAACGAACCGCGGAGCTTGTCTTGTTGATGTGCTGACCGCCCGCGCCGCTTGCACGGTAAACTTCCATTTCAATATCTTCGGGACGGATTTCAACCGAAACGTCCTTCTCGATTTCCGGCATTACCTCGACAGACGCAAAGCTCGTGTGACGTCTTCCCGCCGCGTCAAACGGTGAAACGCGTACCAAACGGTGAACGCCGTGCTCGCTCTTGAGGAAACCGTAGGCGTTGTAGCCCTCGATGTGAATGGACGCGCTCTTGATGCCCGCCTCGTCGCCGTCAAGTATGTCGAGAACCTCGGTCTTGAAGCCGTGTCTGTCCGCCCATTTTGTGTACATTCTCACCAGCATCGAAACCCAGTCCTGCGCTTCCGTGCCGCCTGCGCCCGCGTGGAAGGACAAAATCGCGTTGCAGCTGTCGTACTCGCCCTTGAGCAGCGTTCCGAGCTTCTGCTCCTCATAAGCGGTCTTGACAGCCTCGCCGAGCTGCTTAACCTCGTCCGCCATTGAGTCGTCGTTCTCTTCCTCGGCAAGCTCAATCATCGTCAAAACTTCCTCGCGGTCGTTTTTGAGCTTCTCGAAATCGCTGATAATCTGCTTGTAGCGTCCGATTTGCTGCATAACCGCGCCGGATTTTTCCGCGTCGTCCCAGAATTTTGGCTCGGTTGTCTTCATCTCAAGCTCGTCGAGCTTTATTTTTATCCCGTCAAGGTTCAGCGCGCCGCGAAGCTCCTCAAGCTGCGGTTCAAGCGCTTCCATAGCTAACCTTGTTTCATCATACTGTACCATAAAAATCCCCTTTCACATAGTTATTTTTATTATACCATAATTATACTGTTTTGTCAACTTGATTTTTAGGCAAAGATATGATATAATGAATTCCGGACAATTTTATATTAACCACAAAAGGAAGAAATTATGAAAGTTTTGAACACCATTCCCCGCGACGACGGTTTTTATATGCCTGCGGAATTTTCGGAGCACTCCGGCTGTATCCTGATTTTCCCTGAGAGAAGCGACTCGTGGGCTTACGGCGGCTACAAAGCGCGCAAAGCCTTCGCCGAGGTTTGCAAGGCTATCGCCAAAAGCGAGAAAGTCACCGTCTGCGCGTCCTTTGAGCAGTACGAAAACGCGCGCGTTTTGCTCCCCGAGAACATTCGCGTTGTCGAAATGTCCAGCAACGACTCCTGGGCACGGGACTACGCGCCGACCTTTGTCACAAACGACAAGGAAATTCGCGGTATAAACTGGAGCTTCAACGCATGGGGCGGGCTTGAAAACGGGCTTTATTTCCCGTGGGACAAGGACGACAAAATGGCGAGAAAGCTCTGCGACTTGTTTGACGTCGATATGTACGATATGAGCGGGTTTGTCCTCGAAGGCGGCTCAATCCACACGGACGGCGAAGGCACGCTGATTACAACCGAGGCTTGCCTTTTGAGCAAAGGCAGAAATCCCGAGCTCACCAAAGCCGAAATTGAAGAAAAACTCGCCGAGTGTCTTGGGATTACAAAAGTAATCTGGCTGAAGAACGGCATTTTCCACGACGAAACCGACGAGCACGTCGATAATATCTGCGCGTTTGTGAAGCCCGGCGAGGTTGTTCTCGCGTGGACCGATGACGAAAATGACCCGCAGTACGCGCTCTCGAAGAGCTGTCTTGACATTCTCGAAAACTCAACCGACGCGAAAGGGCGCAAAATCAAGGTTCACAAGCTGTATCTCCCGAAGCCGATTTATGTGACCGAGGAGGAGTGCGGCGGGCTTGATACAATGGATTTCGAGCCGACAAGAACCGTTGGCGAGCGTCTTGCCGCGTCCTACGTCAATTTTTACATCGCGAACAAAGCGATTGTTATGCCGTTTTTCGGTGACGAAAACGATGAACACGCGCGGAAAACTCTCGCGGAGCTGTTCCCCGAGCGCGAAATTATCCCGATTTACGCGCGCGATATTCTGACGGGCGGCGGCAATATCCACTGCATTACCCAGCAAATTCCCGCTGTAAAATAAACGAAGGGCAAAGCCGAAAACTCGGTTTTGCCCGTTTTTTTATTCACCGAAAATCATCGGTGTAAATCGCACGCCCGTGACCGTTTGCTCGGTGTCGGTTGCGCGAAAGCCCAGATGCTCGTATATCGGGACAGCGTAGGGCGAGGAATTTACGGTAATCGCGCGGTTCGGGCACTCGCGCTTCACCGCCTCAAACAACATTCTCCCGTATCCCTTGCCGTGGCAGTCCGCTTTGACGAAAAATCCGCCGAGATGGCAAGGCTCACGAACTGAAATCGTCCCGACAAGCCGGCCGTCCTCAAACGCGCCGAACCAGTCAAGCGAAGCCGCGCGCTTCTTGTCGTCAAGCGACTCTCTGAACGTGCGCACGCCCTCCTCGCTGTACTCGGGCGCTTCAAACTGCAGGAAAACCTCCCAGCTCAAGTCAATCGCCTCGGCGATTTCTTTTCCCGATATTCTGCGGATTTCTATGTTTTTTGACTGCATATTATTCACCTCAAAAAATCACTTTGCCTCTGCAAGCTCCTTGGCTTTCTCCGCGGCAGCCGAGCTTTTTATAACGTAGCTCTCGACATTTTTTATCGTTTCGCCGTCAACCTGAAGCGCGGTCGGGCGGTCAAATTTCACCTCGATTGTGTGTCCCGTGAGGATTTCAACCATTTCCGTGTGCTTGACGTGTTCACCCTTGAAAATTGACGGGAAAACAACCAGCGTTTTGAGCTTGCCCGAGCCGTGCATAATCACAACCGACAGCTTTCTCTCCGCGTTCAGCCTGTCCTGCTCGGGAGCAATGCACATTCCCCCGCCGTAATATCTGCCGTTCATCGCGGGCGCAAGCCAAACCTTCTTGAATTTGTGCTCCTTGCCGTCAACAGTTACCGTGGCATTTGCGGGCTTGAAATGAAACAGCAGTCCCTTAATCGCTATGGACGTGTAGTTAATCTCCTTGCCGGGATTTTTCGCGCGCTGTTCATCGCCAACCTCGCAGCAATACCCGTCAATTCCGTATCCGACGCCGTTCAACACCTTGTAGCTCTTCCCCTTGACCTCAACCGTCGGGAGATTTTTGAGATAAGGGTTGAGCAGAACAACGCCGTTTTCGCCGATATCACGGGTGAAATCGTTGCCCGAACCCGCGGCATAATAATAGATATCGCGCTCCGGCTCACCGAATGTGTTGACAAGATGGCTGATTGTGCCGTCGCCGCCGCAAATCACAATTTTGTCCTCGGCGGGGATATCGGAAATCTTCGTTTCGCGGATATCCTTGAACGAAATCTGCTCGTCGAGAACCTCCGCGAGCTTTGCCGCGTTTTCACGTCCGCGACCGTTGCTTGCAAGCGGATTGTAAAGTGCTGTTGTCATATAAATTCCCTCCGTTTTATGTAATTTTTATTTTTAATTTCTGAAACTAACCGCAGTCTATGCCTGTATCATTGATAATCTCATAATCATCGCCCAGCAGTTCACAGAGCTTTTTATACACAAATCTGACCGCATCATAAAATTTATGTTCGTCTTCTTTGCTGTCAAAGCCTTTGTAGGAAAATTCGTACTCATTGTTGATAAACAATTTGGAGTATTCTTCGTTAATATAGTCGGACATTTTTTCCAACTCAATTTGACCCAACAATCTGTCCTCACGATTTTTTTTATTTTATGAGTGCCATCAAGCAAATAAATATCATCTGCAAAATATCCATCGCTTCTTATCCTTACGGGCGCAGAAATTTGTCCTTCTTCACGAATCCACACAAAGTAGGCACCATAATCAAAGAAGAGCCTTAACACTCTCATTTTATAAAGTCCTCCAATTTTCTCGGGTTAACCTAACAGTGTCACCGAAAAAATTTTGCCCGTCAATTCCCTGCAAGAAATCCCGCAATCTTCTCCCGCACCAGCTCCGACAGCTCCACGGATTTGTGTCCCTCGGGGCTTAACACCTCGATTATATCGAAATGAACCTCCGTGCTGAGCCACGGCGTGCGCTCATGAGCCTGCTTTGTTCCGCGAATTGCCGCGACAACAATCGGGCAGCCCGTTTTCAGTGCGATTTTAAAGCAGCCCGCGTGAAATTTCCCGAGTGTTTTCCCGTCACCGCGCGTTCCCTCGGGAAAAACGCCCACCGACAGCGCGCCCCGCTTTATGTAATCCTCCGCAAGCTCCACCGCGCCTTTTCCCGCTTTCAGGCTCTTGCGGTCAATCGGCATATAACAGCACCGCGTTATCGTTCTGCCGACAATCGGTATCTTGAAAATCGACTGCTTTGTGATATACGCCATCGCTCGCGGCTTCAGCGCAAGGCACTGCACCATATTATCCAGCTGCGACAGGTGATTTGACACCAGCAAAAACGGCTCGTCGGGCAGCTTCTCCAGACCGCTCGTCTTTATTTTCAACCGCGCGCCCTCGCAGATGTACGCGTAGCCGAAATTCAGCATTTTGCTGTAAAACTTTGACGGCTTCTCGTAGACCTTGTTCTTGTTGATGAAAAGCGACAAAATCCACAAAATCCCCCAAAGCAAGAGGTTGAGCGCGAGAGTTATTCCGCAGAAAATCGGGAAAAGCAGCGGGAAAATTCTGAAAATCGCACAGAGGGTTATCGCACCTGCCGCGCTTATTGCCATAGAAATCGCAATCGGACGCATATTTTTCTCCTAAACGTTTTTCTTTCATTATAACATTTTTCGACAATTTTTGCAATAGTTTTACAAAAAAGAACCGCCGGATTTCTCCGACGGCTCGATTTATGATTTTTTGCGTTTCTTGATGATATTTTCCCACGGTATCTGCACCAGAATTACCGCCGCGAAAACCACTGCGCATCCGATAAGCTGGCGTGTTGTGAGCGTTTGGTCGGTGCCGAGGAAGCCAATTTTATACGCGATAAAGCCCGCGATTGCCGAGGTTACGCTCTCGAGCGACAAAATCAACGCGGCGACAGTTGGGTTCAGCCCCTTTTGCCCCACAATCTGCAAGGTGTAGCCAACGCCGCTAGACATAAGTCCCGCGTAAAGCAGCGGTATCGCGCCGTCCGTGAGCTGTTTCCAAGTCGGGTGCTCGAAAATCAGCGCCAAAATTCCGCTCACCAAAAAGCACACGAAAAACTGTATGCACGAGATTATCACGCCGTCCGTTTTCGGCGAAAAATGGTCGATAACCAAAATATGCACCGCGAAAAATACCGCGCAAATCAACACCAGCAAATCCCCCGTTTGCAGCGAGAAATTCTCATCGGTCATACAAAGCAGGTACATTCCGAATGCCGCCAGAATTGCCCCAAACCACACGATTTTCGGGCACTTTTTCTTGATGAAAATCCCGAGTATCGGCGTGAAAATTATGTAAAGCGCGGTGATGAAGCCGCTTTTTCCGACAGTCGTCATCGAAACGCCGAACTGCTGGAAAAGGCTTGCCGTGGTAAGCGCCAAGCCGCAGCAAACGCCAGCCGTTATCGTGACTTTTTTGTCTATCGGCTTTTTCTTTTCGGCGGGAGTGCGCGCTCTGATTACCGCAATCACCGGTATCAGCGCCACGCAGCCCAAAATGCTCCGCGCAGATGTGAACGTGAACGCGCCCATACTGTCCGAGCCGGCGGACTGCGACACAAAGCCCATTCCCCAGACTACCGCGGTGAGCAGCAAAAGCAGGCTGCTCCGTAATTTTACCAAGCTCATTATACGTTAAGAACCGACTGCAGGAACTGTTTGGTGCGCTCGTTTTCGGGGTTGGTAAACAGCACGTCCGGCGAATTTACCTCCAGAATTGCCCCCTGATACATAAACACCACGCGGTCGGAAACCTCCTTCGCAAAGCCCATTTCGTGCGTTACGACAATCATCGTCATTCCGTCTGCGGCAAGATTTTTCATAACCTGCAAAACTTCGCCGACCAGCTCCGGGTCAAGCGCAGACGTTGGTTCATCGAACAGCATCATCTTCGGCTGCATACAAAGCGCGCGCGCAATCGCCACACGCTGCTGCTGACCGCCCGACAGCTTCGTCGGGTAAACGTCCGCCTTGTCGATAAGCCCAACCTTGTTCAAAAGCTCGCGCGCAAGCTCCTCGGTTTCGGCTTTGCCGCGCTTTCTCACGGTAACGGGCGCAAGCATTATGTTCTCCAAAACCGTCAAGTGAGGGAAAAGGTTGAAACGCTGGAAAACCATTCCCATTTCAAGCAGCGCCTGCTGACGCTCCTGCGGGGTGATTTTTATCTGATTTACGCCGTTTACACGGTCGTCAAGCAGCTTGTCCTCAACCCAAAGCTTGCCGTTGGTTATCGTTTCAAGATGGTTCAAAGAGCGCAGATAGGTGGATTTTCCCGCGCCCGAAGGTCCAATCAAGCACACAACCTCGCCCTGTTCAACAGTAAGCGAGCAATCCTTCAGTACCTTCAAATCGCCGAAATCCTTGCAGAGCTTTTCGGTTTTTATCATTGACATAAAATCGCCCCCTTACTCATACGAGAACCGCTTTTCAAGCGAACCGAATATCTTCGAGAACACCGCGGTTATCACAAGATAAATTATCATCGAAACTATATACACCGAAACATTGTTCGTGGACGTCATTATGGAGTTCGTCACTCTTGACAGGTCATCAAGCGCGATAATCGACGTGAGCGCCGCGTCCTTGAGTACCATTATAAACTCGTTTGCGGTCGGCGGGATAAGTCTGCGGTAGGTCTGCGGAATGATGATTTTCCACATTGTCTGCGCGTAGGACAAGCCCAGCGCTTTCGCAGCCTCAGACTGTCCCTTGTCGATGGACTGAATTGCTGCGCGGATATTTTCGGCGCAGTACGCTCCCGAATTGAGCGTGAACGCGATGAATGCGGCAAGAAATCTGTCGGGAATTGTCATCGCGGGAATCAGCTTCGGCAAACCGAACCAAAGGAAGTACAGCTGCATCAGAAGCGGCGTTCCTCTGAAGAAGAAAATGTAGCCACGGCAAAACCACTGGATAGGCTTGATTTTGGACATCTTGCCGAGTGCTAAGAACACCGACAAAATAAGTCCCGCGGCAACCGATGAAATCGTGAGCAAAATCGTGAGCTTCGCGCCGTTAAGCAGTGACGGAAGCCAGTTCACGAAATTCGCCCAAAATTCCGCGAAGCCGTTGTCCGTGGTATCGATAACCTGTCCCGCTACTCCGAGAATCAAGTATTGTCTTACATCGGCGGAGTTAATCTGCTTTTGCATTTTCAGCGCCGACATAATGCCGATATTCTGATACGACTCGGAATCCTTTTTCGCTTCAAGCTCGATAAAATCCTGCGGAACCGCGCTAATAAGCGCTTCCCTTGAGGGAACCGTGCAGACAAGCGGCACGATTATCGCAATCAGCGCCAGAATAACGATTACGAGAATTTTGTGTTTTTTCACGAACCGAAGAAAAGGATTTGATTTTTTCTCTTCAACAGCGGGATTTTCGTTCATATTTTACCTTCCTTGTATTACTCAAACAAGGCAGACAAAACAATGCCTGCCCTGTTTTTTGTTAATTAGAAATAAGTGTCGATGATTTTGTCGAGCGTGCCGTCCTTCTTGAGTTCAGCCAACGCCTTGTTGATTTCATCGCGCAGCGCGGTGTTGTCCTTGGGAATGCAAACGCCGAACAGCTCGGGTTCACCCTCGCTCTGGAGCCAGGACTGAACGTACTTCGGGTCAGCGATGTAACGCGCAGCAACCGTGCTGTCGGAAATAACCGCGTCAAGTCTGCCTGCCGCAAGGTCCTCGTAAGCGTTCATAACGGTTGCGTACTCCGAGGTTTCAACCTTGATATTGTTCTTGGAAATAAACTCCGTGAGGTAAATATCGGAGGTTGTTTCCTCCTGATAGCCGACTCTCAGACCGTCAAGCTCTGCGGGAGAAGCGGGCTTCTTCGCTGCGTCTGCCATTACAACAATGGACTGCCAGTTCTCAATGTACGGGTCGGAGAAAATGAACTTCTCAAGTCTGTCGGGGGTGATTGTTACCGCGGAAATAACCACGTCATAGTCGCCCTTTTCAAGTCCTGCGAAAATGCCGTCCCAACCAACGTTGCAAATCTCGACCTCGCGTCCCATCTTGTCCGCAAGCGCCTTTGCGAGCTCCATATCAACTCCGATAGGCGTCTGACCGTCGGTGTCCATGTACTCGAAGGGCGGGTAAGCAACGTCTGAGCCTACCTTCAGCTTTTTCTTCTCGCTGCCCGCGGAATTACAGCCGGCACAAGAAAGCGCCATAACTGCCGCTGCAAGAACTGCTAAAATTTTCTTCATCTGTTAAAACTCCTCTCTTTCGTCCGGATAATTCAATCCGTATCTTTTCTTATATAATATAACACAGTTTCTTCCCTTTGTCAACAATTTTTGAATTTTTTACGGTTTTTTCTTTCGTTTTTATATAATTTTATCATATTCCGACACATCACGCCCCTTTTTTTATGCACAAATTACCTTCCTTTGGCAAATTTCGCGAAAATTCAGCTTAGGTTTACTGGCGAAATGTAAGGAATTATTTCGATTGCACTTGACAAAAATCGCAAAATGTGATATAATGAATTAAATATTTCTTTTTTATCGAGGATATGTGATGGAAAATCAAACGGGAATGATGTACGAATTCAAGTTCAACCCCACGGGTTACGAATTCAGAGAAATAAACGCGGCGTTTTACACGTTTCTCGGCGCGCGCCTTTACAGCACCTTCGACAGAATTCTTTCGGAGGAATCGCGCGTCAGACTGAAGGAAACAGTCGATGAAAAGCGGTTCGGGAGCGTTTTTGTGCTGAATGTTTTTGCCGAAAACGGAGAACTCGTTCCTATGGCTTGCCGCCTGATGCAAAAAAATACCGGTGACAACGTTGAGGTGAGAATGCTCGAAATCGAGCGCCTTTTCAACGGCTACTGCGGTCAGCTTCTCCGCGAAAAGGAAACCATCGCTCTCCTCGCGCAGTACGAGAACGTTTACTACACCTACGACCCGCAGAAAAATTCCGTTATCTGCTATCGTTATGACGTCGGCAAGGAAATTATCGGCAACCAGCCTATCGATGATTGGGCGAACTCGCTTGTTTCGCGTGTTTCCGAGGACTGCCGCGAGGTTGTCGATAAATTCTGCACGGAGCTGAAAAACGGCACCCGCAGCATCGAATATATGATTGAAAGCAAGCAGGGCAAGTCCAGCCTTCATCTCACGGGCACCGCGATTTATTTCGACGACGTTCACATTATGACCGTCGGCAGAGTCGGCGACCCCTACAAGTCCTCAAATCACGAATTTGTCCGCCGCGACCAGCTTACGGGGCTGTTCCTCAAGGACAATATCACGAATTTCGCTAAACGAAGAATTAACGAGCTTAACCTCCCCACCGCTATCGCAATCATCGATGTGGACGATTTCAAAAACGTCAACGATAATCTCGGTCACGCAAAGGGCGACGAGGTGCTTAAAAAGTGCGCGTCAATCATCGAGGCGCAGTCCGATGGTTTCGGAAAAGCGGGCAGAATCGGCGGAGATGAGTTTTTGCTTATTTTCGACAACTTCCAGAACAAGGAGCATATCCGAAACGTTCTCCGAGCTATCAAAAACTCCATCGCCGCAGCGTACAAGGACGAAAACGATGGCTTCCACGTCACAACCTCAATCGGTCTGTCCGTTTATCCCGATGACTGCGACGCGTCCTATGACGAGATGTTCAAGCTCGCGGACTGCCTTCTCTATCGCGCAAAAAGCAAGGGCAAAAACCGCTACGTCCTCTACGACAGAGAAAAGCACGGCTCGGTTGAAAGTATCCTTCAGTCGGGAATCAAAACCGCCGGACTTCTCGGAAGCCGTGGTATCGAAAAGAGCGAGGTTGTCTGCAAAATCACGAGTATGGTGCTCGAAAACAAGGACTATCCGCTCGACAATATCCTGAACGATATCGTAACTTATTTCGGTGTTGAGAGAATTATCGTGTACAACAAAACCGATAAAGAGGTTGTCGCGCAGTGCGGGAAAAAGCTGCTCAACACAAAGAAAATCAACAAAACTATCGACTACTTATACAGCAAGGAGCTTGAAAAACGCTATCAAAACGGCACGATGATTATCAACAACACCAAGCGTTTTTCAGAAAAAGACCCCGCCGTTTATGAGAAGCTCGTTGAACAGGGCACGCTGTCTTTCATTCACCGCGTCATCACCGGCAAAAACAGAAAAACCTACATCGTAAGCTATGAGGCGGTCACCGACGTAATTACCTGGAATCTCGAAGATATGCACTATTTCAGAATTTTCGATATGGTTTTTGAAAAGTGTTTGTGAATTTGAAAAGGTGATTTTATGAGAAAAGTTACTGCTGCGGCAATCCAGATGAGCGTTCCCGAATCCCGCGAACAGGCTCTCGATAAAGCCGAAGCACTTGTACGAAAAGCAGCGGACGGGGGTGCGAAGATAATCCTCCTGCCCGAGCTTTTTGAAACTAAATATTTCTGCCAGGAGCGGCGCTACGATTACTATGACCTCGCTGCTCCAACCCTCGAAAATCCTGCTGTAAAGCGATTTCTCGCGGTTTCCGAGGAGCTTTCCGCGGTTATCCCGATTAGCTTTTACGAGCGCGATGTCAACGTTTTATACAACAGTATCGCCGTTCTCGACTGCGGGAAAATGCTCGGCGTTTACCGAAAAACGCACATTCCAGACGACCATTTCTATCAGGAGAAGTTCTATTTCACCCCCGGAAACACCGGCTTTAAGGTCTGGAACACGTCCTGCGGGACAATTGGAGTCGGTATTTGCTGGGACCAGTGGTTTCCCGAGGCAGCGCGTTCTATGGCGCTGATGGGTGCGGAGCTGCTTCTCTACCCCACCGCCATCGGCAGCGAGCCTATCCTCGACTGCGACAGCAAAGGTCACTGGCAGCGCTGTATGCAAGGTCACTCCGCCGCAAACCTTGTGCCCGTTATCTCCGCAAATCGTATCGGTATCGAAAAGGTGCTCCCCGACGAAAACAACGCTTTTCAGAAAAGCGAGCTTAAATTCTACGGCGGCAGCTTCCTCACCGACGAAACCGGCAAAATCGAAACCTGCGCGGGCGCTGACGAAGAGGCGGTTCTCCTTCGCGAATACGACCTTGATGAAATCCGCGATTTTCGTATGAGCTGGGGCGTTTTCCGCGACCGCCGTCCCGAAATGTACAAAATTATTTCCGAATAAAAACAAATCCCGAGCTGAAAACTCGGGATTTTCTTTATTCTCTCGTTCCTGCGGCAAATTCGCCGCAGTTGATGTCAAGAACCGGTCTGAGCGGCTGCACAAGCGAGTCCTCGTAACGCGCGCGCCACTGAACGTCAATGCTGATATTTCCGTCCGCGCCTATTCCGTCAAGGCTGTCGTTGTTGTCAATCGGGAAATCGTTCTCGTACTGATAATAAAGAATGTTGTAAACATATCTCACGACATCGTTCGGGTCAAGATTGCGGAAATGCATCTGCACATCGGGCAGCGCGAGTGTGTACATTCCAAGGCTGTCTATCAGCATATCGCCCGTGCCCTCAATGTTGAAAAACCGCACGTTCACGGCGGCATTTATGAAACGCGCGCCCGTGTCCCACTGCCTGTCCGAGAGGAATTTCGCCGTCGGCGTGAGCTTTCCCGAGCCCGTTACATAAATCGCCTCGCACGTCGGGTACATCTCAACCGCCGCGTCAAGCTGCGAGATGAAAAGCTCCGCCTGCTCGGTGTACGAAAGCGCGTCCGACAGCATCGCGTGAACCACAACCTCGTATTTCACCTCGTCCGTGAACTCCGCGCCGTTTTCCATATCCCAGAACTGCGAGCGCGTCAGCTCGTCAAGCTCCATTTTGAACTCAATCGGCTGCATAAAGCACGCAAGCGGCGGCACTCCCTGGGGGCAGCTCCTGCCGTTTGGCTTGTCCTCGAACATTACCTTGTATTTCTGCACGGGAAACATCAAAATATCGGGCTTTTCGCCGATTTCACCAAGCTCCCCGCAATACTTTTCCATCGCCGCTTTCGCCTTTTCAAACGAGCACACTTCCGGTTTTTCACGGAAAAGTAGCTGCGCTATCAGCATCTGCGGGCGATTTGGCGCTTTTTCATTCAAATCCTGCTGTAAAACTTTGTCGCTCATCGTTTCCTCACTTTTTCGGGTCAACAAATTCGCGGTAATCGTAAAGATACTTCACGCCCGAAATCAACGTAACCGCCGCCGTTAAATACATCAGAATATCGGTGATTATCTGCACGGGAAAGCCGAAAAATCCTGTCGCGGGCGAAACGGAAATATCGGAAAAAATCGAAACATCGTTTATGTCGTACATCACGTTAAGCGACATCAAAATGTGCATCAAAATTATCGCGATAATGGCAATCATCG
>SFLN01000167.1 GCA_004554555.1 [Eubacterium] saphenum
CAAATTTGGCTCATTATATAAATTCCACAAGGAAATTATACCATTATAAGTGCAACAAAACTGCAACATTAAGTGTACGCCATAATATAAGAACAGCGAGCCTGAAGGTCATAGATGCTTTTGGCTCGCTGTTTTGTATTAGATTGTTTCGCGAAAACAGCAAATCCGAGTAAGCTGCGCGGTTAAAGTGAAACAGCCGCTTGTTCGGGCACGATAGCAAGCCGTTTCAGACGTTCGGTGAGAATTTCCCAGTCGGCGGGCTTTGCGATGAAATCGGCTGCGCCCGCACGAAGACATTTAAGCTGAGTTTCCCTGTCGTCATCGGAGGTGTAAATTACCACGGGAATGCTGCTGTAAGGAGAGTCGGCTTTCAGCTTTTTGAGCAGGGAAAGCCCGTCTGTACCGCTTAAATTCAAGTCAAGCAGAATGATATTCGGAAGCTCGGGAGCGGTGCCGTTTTCCTGCGCTTCGGAGGATATCGAATTGAGCATATCCAGCGCTTCCTCGGCGGACTGCTTAATTGTAATTTTGCCAAAGCCGTCGCGGAGCATTCGCTTTATCAGACTGCGGTACATAAGGTCGTCGTCGATATACAGCACGTTCAAACCGCTGCACTCAATCAACTCCTCGGTGTTGTCCAAAGCGCCTCTGATACGCTCGAGAAGCGCGCTGTACTCGTTCAGCAGCGCCTCGGTGTTTTCGAGGATAAACTCGGTATCGCCACTTTTTGCCGCCATTTCAAGCGCGAGCGCGTGGTCGGAAAGCTCGCCTGCGCCGATTGTCCGCGAGCCGCTTTTCAGCGCGTGGACTTGAATGCGGTAGTTGTCGAAATCCCGCTCCTCAGAGTACTTGCGGATATCCTCCAGGCGGTTTTCGTTGACATAGGTGTTGACGATTTGCAGATAAAGCTCCTCGCTATTGCAGCAGAACTGCATCGCCGATTTAATGTCAAGAAACGCGGACAGACGCTCGATTGCACCGTTTTCGGAGATTTCCTCAGCGTCAAATGCCGAGTCGCCGGTATCGGGACGGATAAGGTTCTCGGGGAGGTGCTTTCGGACAGCCTCGAGAAGCTGGCGGCTGGACACGGGCTTTGACAGATAATCATCGAAGCCTGCGTTGATGTAAACGCTTTTTTCGCCGGGAACAGCGTTTGCGGTTATCACCAAAATCGGCACGCCTTGGCAAAGATTTTGCTTTTTGATGGTTTTAAGCGTTTCCATACCGTCCATCAGCGGCATCATATGGTCGAGAATAATAAGGTCGTATTTGTATCGGTTGATAAGCTCCAGCGCTTCCACGCCGTTCATCGCGGTGTCTATCTGTATTTTCGTATCTTTAAGACTTGCGCGGTACAGCTCCAAATTCATACTGTTGTCGTCAACCGCAAGCAGTCTTGCTTCCGGCGCGGTAAACCCGGGGCGCAGCGCGTTTTTCTCGTAGATACAAATCAGATTGTCCATATTTCCCATCGGCGTCGGGTCAACGATACCCTGCATCAAGCGGAAGCTGATGGAAGTTCCCTTGCCGTATTCGCTTTTAATACTGAGGTTGCTTCCCATCATGGAAAGGAGCTTTGTGACGATGGTAAGTCCGAGTCCCAGTCCTTGAATATGCTGATTGCGCTTTTTATCGGCACGCTGAAATGCCGAGGTAATTCTTTCGATATCCTCATTTCGCAGACCTATTCCGGTATCGGTGACCTCTGCGTTCAGCCAGCCCGTGAAATCGCTTTTCTGTTCCCACTTTATTGCGACGTCGATATGACCGAAATCGGTGTATTTAACGGAGTTGGACAGCAGGTTATTGAAAATTCTGGTTATGCGGGTGCTGTCGCCGTGAAGCATTTTGGGAATGTTGGAATCGATATCGACGCGGATTTCAATGTCCTTTTTCTCTGCGTAATACTTGCCGCAGGTCATAATATCGGAAATCATCGAGGCTGTGGAATAGTTTGTTTCCTCGATTTTTATGCTGCCGGTTTCCATTTCGGAGTAGTCCATCATATCGCTTATCATCGACAGCAGTGTTTTTCCGGCGCTTTGGATATTCACGCAGTACTGCGCGACTTCGTTCTTTTCGGTATCCCGCAGCACCATTTCGTTGTAGCCGAGAATTGCGTTTATCGGCGTGCGTATCTCGTGGGAAATGTTGGTGAGGAACTCGGTTTTCGCCTGACTTGCGGTTTGTGCCGCCGCCATAGCTTCTTGGGCTGCGTCGCGGGTTTTCCTCAGCTCGTCCATTGTGCGGTTGAGCGCCTGCAAGTCGGGCGTTTCCATCGCGAACATAAGAAGCATAAGTCCGATGGACACCGTGAACAGAATAAACAGCACGTCGGGGTGAAGAATTTGCACAATAGGTCCCGACGCCAGAACCAGAATGTATAGAATAATGGAAATGCGCTGTTTTTTGGTGAATTTCTTAAAGTTCAGCAGCATAACTCCTGCTGTGAGAGATTCTTCCACAATCGGCACTACATGAACAAACATATAAAATGGACCGTGCTGATAGCCGTTTTCATCGAAATAGAACACCCAGCCCGTGAACAGGTTCAAAATCAGTACTACAGCGCAGATAAGTGCAATTGCTCCGGCAATCTTAGGGATATGCCATTTATCCTTTGTACCAAACGTAGCGCACGCGCAGTACATTACGAAAATGTATTCCATAACGATGTCT
>SFLN01000045.1 GCA_004554555.1 [Eubacterium] saphenum
TAGATTTTTTATGAAAATTTTCCGAAACCCAAGTTTCCCCCTTGACAAAACGGCGGTTTTCTATTATAATGTATAGAGATACGAAATCAGCGGCTTTTAAGTCGGTGCGGCGACGCCGACAAGGTTTGGATTTTGTGATAATTCCGCGCAGATTTCTGCGTTTGGAGAGTAAATCGAGCCTTTAATGCCGCGTTTATACGCGGTTTTTTTGTGGAAAAATTTGGGAGGAGTGTACTGTGGAGGAGCTTGCGGTTAAAGCGGAAATTCTCGATGAAAACGCCGTTTCGCGTGCGATAACACGGATTTCCTTTGAGATAATCGAGCGCAGCAAGGGCGCGGATAATCTGTGTTTAATCGGGATTTATTCGCGGGGCGCGGTGCTGGCGAAGAGGATTGCAGCGAAAATTGCCGAAAACGAGGGCAGGGAAATCCCCACGGGACTGCTTGACATAACGCCGTTTCGCGATGACGACCGCCGTCACGGTGCGGACGACGCGAGTAAGATTGATTTTGATATAACGGGAAAGCACGTTGTGATAATCGATGACGTGATTTTCACGGGACGCTCGGCGAGAGCGGCAATGGACGCGCTTGTGTCACGCGGCAGACCGAAGGTAATTCAGCTTGCGGTGCTGATTGACAGAGGTCACCGCGAGCTGCCGATAAGAGCCGATTATATCGGGAAAAACTTGCCGACTTCTCATAGCGAGAAGGTTCGGGTTATGGTCAAGGAGATTGACGGAGCGGACAAGGTTGTAATATGCGAGGCTGCCGAGAACGGCGCTTCGGGTTGAAGATAGGAGAAGATATGAGGCTTTTGCTGAAAAACGGATATGTTGTGGACAGCGCGAACGGGTTTGAGGGAACGGCGGACATTCTCGCCGAGGACGGCGTTATCGTAAAATGCGCGCCGAAAATCGCGGAAAACGCGGACGAGGTTATCGACTGCGAGGGGCTTGCGGTTATCCCGGGAATTTGCGATATGCACGTTCACCTGCGCGACCCCGGTCAAACTCACAAGGAGGACATCATCACGGGCGGAGACGCTGCCGTGGCAGGAGGAGTTACCGCGGTTGCTTGTATGCCGAACACAACTCCCGTTGTGGACAATGCCGAAACCGTGAAATATATTCTTGATAAAGCCAAGCAGTCAAAGGTCAAGGTTTACCCCGTCGGCTGCATAACCAAGGGGCTGAAAGGCGATGAGCTCTGCGATTTCGAGGAGCTGAGGAAAGCGGGCTGCGTGGCGGTATCCGATGACGGAAAGCCCGTGAAGAACGCGAAAATTATGGCGCAGGCTCTTGTCAAGGCGCACTACGCGGGACTTAAGGTTATCTCGCACTGCGAGGACCAGGACGTTGTCGCGGGCGGAATTATCAACAGCGGTGCGGTTTCAAAGGAGCTCGGCGTAAAGGGAATGCACCGCATTTCCGAGGATATTTCAACGGCGCGGGAAATCGTGCTTGCGGGGGATTTGGAGATGCCCATTCACATCGCGCACGTTTCCACGGCGACGAGTATGCTGCTTTTGAGAGTTGCGGCGCGGTACGGGGTTATGGTGACCTCGGAAACCTGCCCGCACTATTTCACGCTCACCGATGAAAAATTGCGTGCGCGTGACGCGGATTACCGAATGAACCCGCCGCTTCGCACGGCAGAAGATGTTGAGGCGATAACCGAGGGCGTCTGCGACGGCACGATTGACTGCATAGTAACCGACCACGCGCCTCATTCCGCCGAGGAAAAAGCAGATTTTGAGAAAGCACCGAATGGTGTTGTCGGGCTGGAGACCTCGCTTGCGGTGACGCTCACGCAGCTTTATCACACCGGCAAGCTTTCGCTCTCTAAGATAGTGAGAATGATGTGCGTGAACCCGCGCAAAATCCTCAACATCGCGGGCGGCAATTTCAGCGAGGGCGAGCCTGCCGATATCGCGATTGTCGATTTGAACGAGGAGTGGACGGTTGACCCCGCGAAGCTCCACGGCAAATCCAAGAACACCTGCTTCAAGGGTATGACGCTCAAAGGCAGAGTTAAAAAGACCATTGTAGACGGAAAAATCGTCTATGAAGATAAGTAAGGAGAAGAAAATATGTCACTTGACCGATTAATCGAGAAAATCGAACAGATGCAAAACCCCACCGTTGCGGGACTTGACCCGAAGCTGGATTACGTCCCCGAGTACATCAGAAAGCGCTGCTTTGAGAAGTACGGCGAAACGCTCAAAGGCGCTGCAAAGGCGCTGCTTGAGTTCAACAAAGGGCTGATTGACGCGCTTTATGACATCGTTCCCGCGGTGAAGCCGCAGGCAGCTTATTACGAAATGTACGGCGCGGCGGGTGTGAAAACGCTCTACAAAACGCAGGAATACGCGCGTTCAAAGGGAATGTACGTCATCACGGACGGCAAGCGCAACGACATCGGCACGACAATGGAAGCGTATGCGGCGGCGCACCTCGGAAAAGTTAAGGTTGGAAGCACCGAGATTGAGCCGTTTTTGGGCGACGCGCTCACGGTGAACGGTTATCTCGGAAGTGACGGAATAAAGCCGCTTTTGAAGATTTGCTCGGAGAACGACAAGGGAATTTTCGTTCTCGTCAAGACGTCAAATCCCTCAAGCGGCGAACTTCAGGACAGGCTGATTGACGGCGAGCCCGTTTATGAGGTTATGGGAAAAATGTGCGAAAAGTGGGGCGAGGAGCTTCCCGGAGTGTACGGTTACAGCGGCGTGGGAGCGGTTGTCGGCGCTACATATCCCGAGCAGATAAAGACGCTGCGCGCGCTTTTGCCGAAAACGTTTTTCCTTATCCCCGGCTACGGCGCGCAGGGCGCAACTGCCGCTGATATCGCGGGTGCGTTCGACAAGAACGGCTTGGGCGGCATCGTAAACAGCTCGAGAGGAATTATGTGCGCTTATCAGAAACAGAGATGCAGCGAGCACGAGTTCGCTGAGGCAGCGCGCAGAGAAGCAATTCGTATGCGCGATGAGATTATGGCGCAGGTTGGAAAAATCGTTGTAAACGGTTAAGGAGCAAAAAAATGATTTTTGAGAACAAAAAGAAAGCGAGCTTGGTTTTGGCGGACGGAACGGTTTTCGAGGGAAAATCGTTCGGCGCCGAGGGTAAGGTTCTGGGAGAAATCGTGTTCACAACGGCGATGACAGGTTATCAGGAAACGCTCACCGACCCGTCCTACTGCGGGCAGATTATCACGCAGACCTTCCCGCTTATCGGAAACTACGGCGTGAACAAAATCGACCCCGAGAGCAACGGGAGCGTGGTTTCGGGATACATTGTCCGCGAGTACTGCGATTTCCCGTCAAATTTCCGCTGCGAGGGCAACTTGAACGACTATATAAAATCGCACGGAATTGTCGGGATTTACGATATCGACACGCGAAAGCTGACGAGAATTATCCGCGAATTCGGCGTTATGAACGGCGCGATTGTCTGCGGAGATTTTGACAAGGACGCGCTCCTCGAGGAAATCAGAAACTACAAGGAAGAGCCGCCCGTGCCGAAGGTAAGCGTTAAGGAGAAGCAGACCTTCCCTGCGGAAAACGCGAAGTTCAATGTTGTTTTGATTGACTACGGCTACAAGTTCAACATCAGACGCGAGCTGATAAAGCGCGGCTGCAACGTCACGGTTGTACCGCACGACACCTCTGCTGAGGAAATCAAGGCTCTCAATCCCGACGGAATTATGCTCTCGAACGGCCCCGGCGACCCGCAGCAAAATTCCGTTTCGATAAACACGCTCCGCGAGCTTATTCCCGCGCAGATTCCGACATTCGGGATTTGCCTCGGACACCAGCTTCTGGCACTTGCAAACGGCGCTTCTACAACGAAGATGAAGTACGGTCACCGCGGCGGAAATCAGCCCGTCAAGGATTTGGCGATTGACCGCACGTTTATCACGTCGCAAAATCACGGCTACGCAGTTGTTGGCGAAACGCTCCCCGAAAACACGGGCGAAATCAGCCACATAAACAACAACGACGGCACCTGCGAGGGTATCCGCTATAAAAATGCGCCTGCCTTCACGGTTCAGTTCCACCCCGAAGCGTGCGGCGGCCCGCACGACACATCGTATTTGTTCGATGAGTTTATTCAGCTGATGGAGGGTAAATAATATGCCGTTGAGAAGTGATATAAAAAAGGTTTTGGTAATCGGCTCGGGACCTATCGTTATCGGACAGGCAGCCGAATTTGACTATGCGGGAACGCAGGCTTGCCGCGCGCTCAAAGCGGAGGGGCTGGAGGTTGTTCTGATAAACTCGAACCCCGCGACCATTATGACCGACAAGCACATGGCGGACAAAATCTACATCGAGCCGCTCACGCTTGACGTGGTTAAGCGCGTAATCGAGATTGAAAAGCCCGACAGCGTTGTTTCAAACCTCGGCGGACAGACCGCGCTTACGTTGTCGATGCAGCTTGCCGAGAGCGGATTTCTTGCCGAGCACGGCGTAAAGCTGCTCGGTTCAAATCCCGAAACAATCCACAAAGCCGAGGACAGACAGGCATTCAAGGACACGATGGAGGCAATCGGACAGCCCTGTATTCCGTCAAAGGTTGTGGAAAATCTCGAGGACGCAATGGCGTTCGCGGAGGAAATCGGTTATCCTGTAATCGTTCGTCCCGCGTTTACTCTGGGCGGCACGGGGGGCGGTATCGCGGAAACTCGCGAGGAGCTTCACGAAATCGCGACAAACGGTCTGCGCCTTTCTCCGATAACGCAGATTTTGGTTGAGAAGTGCATTTCGGGCTGGAAGGAAATCGAGTTTGAGGTTATCCGCGACAGCAAAAACAACGTCATCACGGTCTGCTCGATGGAGAACTTTGACCCTGTCGGCGTGCACACGGGCGACTCGATTGTCGTTGCGCCCGCGGTAACGCTTGCCGATAAGGAATATCAGATGCTCCGTACAGCGGCGCTCGACATTATACAGGCGCTTAAAGTCGAGGGCGGCTGCAACTGCCAGTTCGCTCTGAAGCCCGACAGCTTTGAGTACGCGGTTATCGAGGTAAACCCGCGTGTTTCGCGTTCATCGGCGCTCGCTTCAAAGGCAACCGGCTACCCGATAGCAAAGGTTGCGGCGAGAATTGCCGTCGGCTACACGCTCGATGAAATCGTAAATCAAGTCACAGGAAAAACCTACGCTGCTTTCGAGCCGGCGCTGGATTATCTCGTTGTTAAATTCCCGAAGTGGCCGTTCGATAAATTCGTTTACGCGAAGAAAACGCTCGGCACTCAGATGAAAGCGACGGGCGAAATTATGGCGATTGCGCCGTCGTTTGAAGCGGGAATGATGAAAGCGGTGCGCTCGATTGAGCTTGGAATGGACACGCTCACAAAGCGCGAGTTCACGGAGCTTAGCGATGAAGAGGTTGAGAAGAAGCTCTTTGACGTGGACGTTGACAGAGCGTTCTGCGTTTTCGAGGCACTCAAGCGCGGAATTTCCATCGACAGAATTCACGAAATCACCAAGATTGACAAGTGGTTTATCGCGAAGCTCAACAATCTTGTCGAGCTTGAAAAGTGGCTTGCCGAGGGCGAGCTCACGGTTGAGAAATACGAAACCGCGAAGAAATACTGCTACCTTGACAGCACGATTGAGCGCATTTCGGGACAGAAATGCCCCGCGAAAAAGCTCGCGGTTTACAAGATGGTTGACACCTGCGCGGCGGAATTTTCTGCGGAAACGCCTTATTTCTACAACGATTTTGACGACGAGAACGAGGCTGCCGAGTTCATTGAGCAGCACCCGTCCGACAAGAAAAAGGTTATCGTTTTCGGCTCAGGTCCTATCAGAATTGGACAGGGAATTGAGTTCGACTATTGCTCGGTTCACTGCGTCTGGACATTGAAGGAAGAGGGCTGCGAGGCGATTATCTGCAACAACAACCCCGAAACCGTTTCCACGGACTTTGACACGGGCACGCGCCTTTACTTCGACCCGCTCACGAAAGAGGACGTAGAAGCGCTTGTGGCAACCGAGAAGCCGTACGGCTGCGTGGTTCAGTTTGGCGGACAGACCGCGATTAAGCTCACGAAATACCTCACGGAAATGGGCGTTCGAATTCTTGGAACGCAGGCTGCCGATATTGACGCGGCGGAGGACAGAGAGCTGTTTGACGAGCTGCTTGAAAAGTGCAACATTCCTCGTCCGAAGGGCGAAACCGTTTTCACCGAGGAAGAAGCGCTCAAGGCGGCAAACGAGCTCGGTTATCCCGTTTTGCTTCGCCCAAGTTACGTTCTCGGCGGTCAGAATATGATTATCGCGCACGGCGACTCCGATGTTTCGGAGTATATGAAGATAATCACTTCCCACGAGCTGGAAAATCCCGTTCTTATCGACAAGTATATGATGGGAACTGAGGTCGAGGTTGACGCGATTTGTGACGGCGAGGATTTTGTTATCCCCGGCATTATGGAGCACGTTGAGCGCGCGGGAATTCACTCGGGTGACTCGATTTCGATTTATCCGTGCCAGAACCTCTCGGCGCACATCAAAAAGGTTATCGTGGATTACACGGAAAAGCTCGCGAAAGCGCTCCACGTCATCGGTCTTGTAAACATTCAGTACGTTGTGTACAACCACGAGGTCTATGTCATTGAGGTGAACCCGCGTTCATCGAGAACAGTTCCGTATATCAGCAAGGTTACGGGCGTACCGATGGTTGATTTGGCGACAAAAATTATTCTCGGCAAAAAGCTCAAGGATATGGGCTACAAGAGCGGACTTTACCGCGAAGCCGATTATATCGCGGTTAAGGTGCCCGTGTTCAGCTTTGAGAAGCTCCACGATGTTGACAACCAGCTCGGTCCCGAGATGAAGTCAACGGGCGAGTGCCTCGGCATTGCGAGAACGTTCGGCGACGCGCTCTACAAGGGACTTATCGCGGCGGGCTACAAGTTCACTCACCCAGCGGACGGTCCGAACCCGAACTCCAAGGACGGAAGCTACGGTGTGCTGATTTCCGTTCGCGACAGCGACAAAAACGAGATTATCGAGGTTGCTTCACGTTTCGAGGAGCTTGGCTTCAAGATTTACGCGACAGGCGGCACGGCGTCCATTCTGAACAGAAATATGATTGCCGCGAACCACGTTTACCGTATCCACGAGGAGCAGGAGCCGAACGTTATCACGCTTCTCGAAAGCGGCGAGATAAACTATGTTATCTCGACCTCCGAAACGGGCAGAAAGCCGTCGCTGGACAGCGTTCGTATGAGAAGAAAAGCGGTTGAGCGCTCGATTGTGTGCCTGACTGCGATTGACACGGCGAACGCGCTGCTCGATTGCCTTGAAGCAAAACGCAGCATCTCGGATATCGAGCTTGTTGATATAACAAAGATATGAAAATCGGCAAAATCACAGTCCGCCGCTCCTACAAACCGTCGCGGATAATCTGCGACGTTATATCGCTTGCGGGAGCGGCGGTTATCGTCTATATGACCGAGCGGTTTATAAACGGCACGCAGGGCTTGAGCGGTGAAAGAGCGGCGCTTGCGGCGATATTTCCCGTGCTTGCGCTGGGAGTTTTGGCGGCGTACGCGGTGCTCACTCTGAAAAGCCACGCGTTCAAAAGGTATAATATTACCAAGAAAAACGCGCAGGATATTTACGATTGGTACGCTTTTTCGGTATCACTCATAAAACTGCCGCTGCTGTTGATAATATTTGAGAGTATGCTGACATTTCAAGAGATTTCGCTTGGGATTGCGGTTAATCTTCTGAATTTTCGGTTTATTCTCTATATTTTTCTGACTGCGATAATCATCAGACTGGCAATTCACCGAGTTAAAACGCTGTCCCACGAGGAAAAAAGCACGGACGTTGTACACGTTCGCGCGGCAGTTGTTGACGAAAACGAGGAAAGGGAGAAGAAATGAGCTTTTTTTGCGGAAAATACCCGATAATTGAACGAAAAACACTCGCAAAGGGAATTTATTCAATGGTGGCGGACGCGCCCGAGCTTGCCGATGAAGCGCAGCCGGGACAGTTTGCGAACATCGGCGTTGCGGGTTTCACCCTGCGCAGACCGATTTCAATCTGCGAGATTGACAAGGAAAACGGCACGCTGCGGTTTGTTTTCGAGGTTCGCGGCAAGGGCACGGCGGAGCTTTCGCGCTATGTCGAGGGCGAGAGCCTTGACATTCTCGGACCGCTGGGCAACGGTTTCCGTATACCCGAGGGCAAGAAAATCATCGTTGTCGGCGGCGGTATAGGTACTCCTCCGCTGCTTGAAATCGCCCGCAGAACAACTTCGCTTTGCACGGCGATTTTGGGCTTCCGCGATTACTCGAGAATTATCCTCAAGGACGAATTTGAGGAATTTTGCTCAAAGACGGTGATTTGCACCGATGACGGCAGCGTCGGCGTTCACGGAGTTGTGACAACACCGCTTGCCGAGGAGCTTAAAACGGGCGAATACGCTCTTGTTTGCGCGTGCGGTCCCGAGCCTATGCTCAAAGCGGTAATCAAGACCTGCGAGGATCAAGGCGTTCCCTGTCAGGTTTCGCTTGAACAGCGAATGGGCTGCGGAGTGGGCGCGTGCGTTGTGTGCTCGTGTATGACCGTGAGAAACGGGCAGGAGTTCTATTCGAGAGTCTGCAAGGACGGTCCTGTTTTCAATGCCGAGGAGGTGAAGTTCGGTGGTTGATTTGTCTGTAAGAATAGCTGGAGTTGAGTTTCCGAACCCCGTGATTGCCGCTTCGGGAACTTACGGAAACGGCGAGTGCTACACCGATTTGTACCCGCTTTCAAAGCTGGGCGGCGTTTCCTGCAAGGGAATGACGATTGAGCCGAAGCTCGGAAACCCGCCGCCGCGTATCGCCGAAACCTATTCGGGAATTCTGAACTCCGTGGGACTTCAGAACATCGGCGTTCACGGATTTATCGAGTACTATCTTCCCACGCTGAAGGAAGAGGGAAACGTTATCATTGCGAACGTTGCGGGTGCGACAATCGACGATTATATAGCGGCGGCTGAGGCGCTTGACGCTTCGGATATCGATATGATTGAGCTGAACATTTCCTGCCCGAATGTAAAGCAGGGCGGCGCTTCGTGGGGAGTTTCCTGCGAGGGTGCGGCGGCGGTTACGGCGGCGGTGAGGAGAGCGACAAAAAAACCGCTTATCGTGAAGCTCACGCCGAATGTCACCGATATCACAAGCATCGCGAAAGCTGTTGAAGCCGAGGGCGCGGACTGCATTTCGCTTATCAACACGCTGCTGGGAATGAGAATTGACATCAACTCCCGCCGCCCGATTTTGAAGAACAATATGGGCGGATTGAGCGGACCGGCTGTTTTCCCCGTTGCGGTGAGAATGGTTTGGCAGTGCTTCAACGCGGTCAAAATCCCGATAATCGGAATGGGCGGTATTTCCACTTGGGAGGACGCGATTGAGATGATGCTTGCGGGCGCAACCGCGATACAGATGGGAACGGCGATTTTCACCGACCCGTATGCGCCGCTGAAGGTCATCGAGGGCATCGAGGAGTATATGGACAAAAACGGCATAAAATCGCTCTCCGAGATTATCGGACAGGTCAAGCCGTGGTAAGGGAAGAACTTCAAAGAACCGCGAAGCTGCTCGGCGAAACTGCTGTCGAGCGGCTCGCGGGTGTGAAAATCGCGGTTTTCGGGCTTGGCGGAGTCGGCGGTCACGCGGCGGAGGCGCTTGTGAGAACAGGAGTCGGCGCGCTTGATATCATCGACGGCGACACGGTTGCGCTCTCGAACCTCAACCGCCAGCTTGTCGCGCTCCACAGCACTGTCGGGCGGCTCAAAACGGACGTCTGTGAAAAGCGGTTTCTCGATATAAACCCCGAGCTGAGCCTGAGGAAATTCCCGCTGTTTTTCGGCGAGGAAACCGCGGGGCAGTTCGATTTCACCGAGTACGATTACGTTCTCGACTGCATTGATGATGTTTCGGCAAAGGTGCTTTTGGCGGAAACCTGCGCGCGGAAAAACGTGCGGATAATCAGCTCGATGGGCGCGGGGAACAAGCTCAATCCGATGGGATTTAAGGTTGCCGATATCTACGAAACATCGGTTTGTCCGCTTGCGCGAGTTATGCGCCAGCGCCTGAGAAAAGCGGGCGTGGAGCGGCTTCGCGTGGTGTATTCAACGGAAGAGCCCGTGATAACCGAGCGCACGCCGGCTTCTTGCGCGTATGTTCCGTCGGCGGCGGGACTGCTGATGGCGGCGACGGTTATTGACGAGTTAACGAGGTAAAGAAATGTTTTTCACGATTTTAGTTTGCAAAATTCTGCGGTTTATCGGAAAGCTGATAGGGCGCGGCTCGAGTATGCCGGGGCAGATTGCGCTGAAGCTGTCGCCGAATATTTTGTCCAAGGTGAAATTGCCCGACAAGGTTATCGCGGTCACGGGCAGCAACGGCAAAACGTCAACCGTGGAGATGATTGCCTACATTCTCGAAAAAGAGGGCAAAAAGGTTATCTGGAACCGCGAGGGTTCAAATCAGATTGAGGGCGTGACGACGCTGATTTTGTCCAACTGCACGCTCGGCGGAAAGCTCAAAGGCGATGTTTTGCTGCTGGAGAGCGACGAGCGCTACTCCAAGTTCACGTTCAGCCACTTCTCGCCCACGCACTACGTTATCACAAACCTCTACCGCGACCAGCTCACGCGAAACGGTCACCCCGAGTGGGTTTTTGACGCGATTGCGCCGTCCGTTACCGAAAAATCCACGCTTATCCTGAATGCCGACGACCCGCTGGTTTCGCTTTTCGGCAAGGACAGGGAAAACGTCGTTTGGTTCGGAATGGACAAGCAGGATTTCTCGTTCACCGAGAACAACTCCGTCTATGATGACGGCGCGTTTTGCCCGTGCTGCAAGAAGCCGATGAAGTACAACTTCCGTCACTACAACCACATCGGCGACTATTTCTGCGAAAGCTGCGGTCACAAAAAGCACGCGACCGATTTCACGATAACGACTGCCGACCTTGAAAACGGCGTTGTCACGATAAACGGCAAGGAAAAAATCACACTCGCGTTCAAGAGCATCTATAATGTGTACAACATTCTCGCGTGCTTTGCGGTGTGTTCGCTTGTGGGGATTGACGAGGGGAAAATTGCGGCGGCGGTGAGTGATTATGTGCTGAAAAACGGCAGAGTTGTGCAGTACAAGCTTGGCAATTCAAACGGCACATTCCTCGTTTCCAAGCACGAAAATTCGATTTCCTACGACCAGTCAATCCGCTACATAGTCGGACAAAATCAGCCCTGCGGCGTAATCATCATCGTGGACGCGGTGAGCAGACGCTATTCGACGGGCGAGATAAGCTGGCTCTGGGACATAGATTTTGAGCTGCTGAACGCGCCGTGCGTGGAGAAAATTTACCTTCTCGGCGCGCACTGCGAGGACCTCAAAACGCGCTTTTCGTTCACGGAAATCCCCGCCGAAAAGCTGTACACAAACCCCGACATCGAGGCTGCGATTGAAGAAATCAAGACGGAAAATCGCGAGAAGCTGTACACGGTGACGTGCTTCTCGGACAAGGCGAAATTCCTGTCGAAGGTGGAGGTGCAAAAATGAAAATTCTGCATTTGTTCCACAATCTGATGAATTTGTACGGCGAGTACGCGAACACGCTTGCGCTCAAGCGGGAGCTTGAAAACCGCGGCGTTTCGGTTGAACTGGAGAAGCAGTCGATAGGCGACAAAATCGACTTTTCTGACGCCGATTTCATCTACATAGGCTCGGGTACCGAAAAAAACCAAAAGGTTGCTCTTGAGGCGCTCAAACCGCTTTGCGAGGAGCTTCGTGAAGCAATGAAGCGCGGCGCAATTGTGCTTGCAACGGGCAACTCGTTTGAGATGTTCGGCAAGAAAATCACCGACAAAAACGGCGCGGAGTTTGAGGGCTTGGGCTTTTTCGATTTCACGACAACCGAGAGCGACAAGCGCACCGTCACCGACAGCCTTTGCGAGTTTAACGGCAGCGAAATCATCGGCTTCGTCAACAAGGCAAGCGAGATTTTCGGCATAACAAAGCCGTTTTTCGCGGTAAAGCAGGGCGCGGGCAACAACCAAAACGAAACCGCGACCGAGGGAATTATCGACGGAAATTTCTACGGAACTCACATTATCGGACCGCTTCTGATACGCAATAAAGCGGTTGCCGAGTACTTTGCAAATCTTCTCAAATAAAAATCGGCGGGTGAAAAGCCCGCCGTTTTGCTATTTAAAGTAAACCAAAGCCGAGTAAATTTTCTCGCCGTCGATAAAATCCGCCAAATCAATCTCCGCCGCCGCGCCCCACGACGACGTTTTAAGCGTGATTTTCCCGCCGTTTTCGGAAAGCTCGGTTATCGTCACCCAATGCTTCTCGAAGCTCCCGCTAAACGCGCTTCCGCTCGGATAAACGCACCGCACGCTTTTGAGCCGCGGATTGAAGCCGATAAGAATTGCCACGGGGAGATTTTCCGCGAGCGCGGTTTTGATGAATTCGGCGGTGTTTTCAAGCGTCTTTTTCCTGCGAAACCGAACCGCCGAAAGCGAAACTCCACGGCTTTTCGCATAGAGCAGAACGCCCTTTTCAAAGCGTTTTTCACCCCACACGCCGAGCGGCTGACCGAAGAAATTTCTGATTTTGACGAACGCGCAAAGCTCCGTCATAAACGCGGTGAAATCCTGTTTCGAGAGCGATTTTTGTGGGTAAAGCGCCGCGTTTTTTTCGCCAAGATACGCGAGAATATTCGCCGCCGAAACCACTCCGCACCCGCCGTTCACGGAAAACTTGTCCGAAAACCACGACTGCGCGCCGCCGTAAAACGCGTCGTTTTTGTCGGTGATTATCAGAAAATCGGGATTTTGAAGCGCGTAAATCAACTCTTGTTTTCCATATCCACGATATTTTCGCCCGCGTAAATCTTGCGGAGCTTGGGCTTCTCGATTTTGCCTGTTGCGTTTCTCGGAACGTCCGCGAAGATAATCTTCTTAGGTCTTTTGTATCGCGGCATTCCGAGGCAGAACTCGTTGATTTCGTCCTCCGTACAGGTTTCGCCCGCCTTCAGTTCAACGATTGCGGCAGCGATTTCGCCAAGGCGCTTGTCGGGCAGTCCGATAACGGCAACGTCCTTGATTTTGTCGAATTTTGCCATAAAGTTCTCGATTTCAACGGGGTAAAGATTCTCACCGCCGCTGATAACGACATCTTTCTTGCGGTCAACAAGGAAAATAAAGCCGTCATCGTCCATACGCGCCATATCGCCCGTCCAGAGCCAGCCGTCGTGGAGAGTTTCGGCGGTTGCCTCGGGATTTTTGTAGTAGCACTTCATCACGCCGGGGCCTTTTACCGCAAGCTCGCCGACCTCGCCCTGCGCAACTTCCTCGCCCTTGTCGTTGATGATTTTGGTTTCCCAGCCGTAGCCCGCGATACCGATTGCACCGATTTTGTTGATGTTCTCAATTCCGAGGTGAACGCAGCCGGGACCTATCGACTCGGACAAGCCGTAGTTCGTGTCGTACTGCTGGTTCGGGAAATACTTCTGCCAGCGCTGAATGAGGCTCTGCGGAACGGGCTGCGCGCCGATATGCATCAGCCGCCACTGCGCGAGATTATAGTCGGAGAGCTTCTCGCTGCCGTTGTCGAGTGCTTCGAGGATATCGAGCGCCCACGGCACGAGCAGCCACACAATTGTGCATTTTTCCTCGGAAACCGTTTTGAGAACCGCATTCGGCGTTACACCCTTGAGCAAAACCGCTTTGCTGCCTGTGATAAGGCTGCCGAACCAGTGCATTTTCGCGCCCGTGTGATAGAGCGGCGGAATGCAGAGGAACACATCGTCGTGGGTTTGCTTGTGGTGATTTTGTTCAACCTTGCAGGAGTGCATAAGCGCTCTGTGCGTATGTAAAATCGCCTTCGGGAAACCCGTCGTGCCCGATGAAAAGTAAATCGCCGCGTCATCGTCCTCGGAAAGCTCAATTCCGGGGGAAACGCTCGCGCAGTTTGACGAGAGCTTGTCGTAGTCCTCGGCAAAGGACGGGCAGTCGCCGCCGACATAGAACAAAATCCGTTTTTTGCCGATTTCCTCGGCGATTGTTTCAATTCGACCGATAAATTCTGGACCGAACACAAGCACGTCCGAGTCGGACAAATCAAGGCAGTACTTGATTTCCTCGGAGCTGTAACGGAAATTCATCGGCACGGCAAGCGCGCCCGTTTTGAGGATACCGAAGTAAATCGGAAGCCACTCCAGACAATTCATAAGCAGAATAGCCACTTTATCGCCCTTTTTGACGCCGCGGCTGATAAGAAGCTGCGCGAAGCGGTTTGCTTTTTCGTTGAACACGCTCCAGGTTATCTCACGGCGATACCAGAGGGAAGACGTGGGCTGAATAAGGTCGTAGTCCTTCCAAAGCATACGCGGTTTTTCGACAATCTGCGGGTTAACCTCGACCAGCGCGACCTCCGTGGCGTATTTTTCGGCGTTCTGTTCGAGTAAATCGGTTATAGGCATATTTCTGTGCTCCTTTAAATTGTTAAATTGTACATCTTCTATTGTATTACATTTTCCTGCAAATAACAAGGGGTTTGTGAAATTTATGTGCATTTATGACAAAATTTGACGGTGAATTTGTGCAACGTAAACAGCCTAAATATCGCTCCGGCACACGAAAAGCGAAAGCAGCGGGGAAAATGACAATGAAAAAGAAGATTATGGCGATTTTTCTTGCAGTAGCTGCGGCAGTAGGACTTTGCGGCTGCAAGAGCGAAGAGAAGAAGGACTGGGATTACATTCAGAGCAAGGGCGAGCTTGTTGTCGGAATTACATACTTCAAGCCGATGAACTACTTTGATGACAACACCGGCGAGCTTACGGGCTTTGAAACCGAGTTTACGACTGCTGTCTGCGAGAAGCTTGGCGTAAAGCCGAAGTTCCAGGAAATCAACTGGGACAACAAGGTTTTCGAGCTTGACGCAAAGAAGATTGACGTTATTTGGAACGGTATGACCGTCAAGGCAGACCTTGCCGAGAAAATCAACTTCTCGACTCCTTACATCAGAAACAGACAGGTTGCGATTATCAAGAAGACAAACGCGGACAAGTACAAGGATTTGGATTCGATGGCGAATGCTTCCGTGACTGCGGAAATCGGTTCTGCGGGTGAAACTGCGGTTCAGGCTGACGAGAACCTCAGCAAGAACTACAACGGCTGCGCTGCGCAGAAGGACGTTCTGATGGAAATCAAGGCGGGTACAACCGAAATCGGTGTTATCGACTATGTTATGGCGAAGGCTTCGGTTGGCGAAGGCACGGATTATTCCGATTTGATGATTGTTGAAAACGTAAATCTTGCGCCCGAGGAGTACGCTGTCGGTATCCGCAAGGACGATGTTGAGCTTCAGAAGAAGATTAACGCTGCGATTGACGAGATGGTTAAGGACGGCAGCCTCAAGGCGCTTTGCGAGAAGTACGACCTTGCCGATGTTTACGCGTTCAACTGATTGAAATAAGGGTGAAAATATGTCGTTTCTGGAAGTAACCGCGCAGCTTGCCAACGGCTTTTTGACAACGCTGTTGATTTTTGGAATAACGCTTGTCTGCTCGCTGCCGCTGGGGCTTTTGATAACCTTCGGCTCAATGTCGAAAATCCCGCCGATAAAGTGGCTTGTGAAAACGTTTGTCTGGATAATACGCGGCACTCCGCTTATGCTTCAGATAATCATCGTGTTCTACGGGCCGGGGCTTATTTTCGGCTGGGACTCGCTTCCGAGGCTGGCTGCGGTGCTGGTTGCCTTTGTGATAAATTATTCGTGCTATTTCTCGGAGATTTACCGCGGCGGAATTGAAAGCATTCCGAAAGGGCAGTACGAAGCGGGGCAGGTTCTTGGAATGACGAAAAAGCAGATTTTCTTCAAAATCGTGCTGTTTCAGGTAATCAAGCGGATTGTGCCGCCGATGGGCAACGAAATCATAACTCTCGTCAAGGACACGTCTTTGGCGCGTGTAATAATGGTCGTGGAGCTGGTTCAGGCGGCGCAGCAGATTGTTGCACAGAAAGCGCTGATTTGGCCTATGTTCTATATCGGAGCGTTCTACCTGCTGTTTTCGGGACTGCTCACGATACTGCTCAATCGCGTTGAGAAGAAGCTGAATTATTATCATAGTTGAGGTGAAGAGCTTTGGCGTTTCTTGAGGTCAACGGAATACAAAAGAGCTTCGGCAAGAACGAGGTTCTGAAGAACGTCGGATTTTCGATGGAAAAGGGCGAGGTTCTCGCGATAATCGGCTCTTCGGGCAGCGGTAAGACAACGCTTCTGCGGTGCCTGAACTTCCTTGAAAGACCGGACAGCGGCAGCTTCTCCGTGGACGGCGAGGAGCTGTTCAATGCGGAAAAGACGTACACCGACAAGGAAAAGCGTGAGAAACGGCTGCGGTTCGGGCTGGTTTTTCAGCAGTTCAATTTGTTTCCGCAGTACACGGTGCTGAAAAACGTATCGCTTGCGCGGGAGCTTCTCGAAACGGACGGGAAGAAGCTGGCGAAGGACGAGAAAAAGCGGATTTTCAAGGAAATTGAGGACAACTCGCGGCAGCTTTTGGCGACAGTCGGGCTTGCGGACAAAGCGGGCGATTATCCGTGCAATCTGTCCGGCGGACAGCAGCAGCGCGTGGCGATTGCGCGAGCGCTTGCGCTGAGTCCCGATATACTCTGCTTTGACGAGCCGACCTCGGCGCTTGACCCGGAGCTTACGGGCGAGGTTTTGCGGGTAATCCGCGAGCTGAAAAGCAGCGACCGCACGATGATTGTCGTGACGCACGAGATGAATTTTGCGCGCGGCGTTGCGGACAAGGTTATTTTTATGGCAAACGGCGTAATCGAGGAAGAGGGCACTCCCGACGAGGTTTTTGGAAATCCCAAAAGTCCGAGAACCAAAGCCTTTCTCGAAAAATCACTCGAAAATATCTGAAAGAAACCCGCTTTTGCGTCTTGGCGAAAGCGGGTTTTGTGAATGGGAAACGGAGGAGTTTATGACGATTGAAAAGTGCGTGAAGCCGAGCTTTTCGGTTATCGGAAAAGAGGGCTCAACCGCCGAGGGAAGCGGGTTTATCCAAAGGCTTTGGGAGGACGCAAACGCTCATTTCGGTGAAATCGAGCATCTTGCAAAGCGTGACGAAAGCGGAAATTTGTGCGGCGTGTGGGGCACGATGACCGACCTCTCGCGCTCGTTTAAGCCGTGGCAGAACAATTTCAGCGAGGGGCTGTATCTTGCGGGGCTTGAGTGCGAGGACGGCGCGGAAGCTCCCGACGGCTGGACAAAGTGGGAAATTCCCGCATTTGAGTATCTTGTTGTCGAGTGCAGAGGCTTGGACACGTTCCCCGAGATGATTGCCTACCTCAATCAAAACAACATCGCTCTGGCGGGCGCCGCGCACGATTTCACAAATCCACAAACCGGCAAGAATTATATGTTTTTCCCCGTGAAAAGGCTCTGAAAACTCCAAGGGATTTTGAGAATAAAAAATGCCCGAAAAGCTGATTTTTCGGGCGTTTTTGTTTTGAAGAGCCGATTACTTGCGCTGCTGACCGCAGTTTGTGCAGAAACTGCTTGAAGCTGAGTTCTGAGCGCTGCAGTTTGTGCAATACCAGAAAGCGGGCTGCTGAACGGGCTGAGCAGGCTGTATGTTCTGAACCGGCTGAGCGGGCGCGGCGTACTGCGCGGAGCTTTGCATAGGGTGCGGAGCGTAATAATCGTCGCAGAATTTGCTTCTCGTTATGCAGGAATTTACATACATCTCGGTTATCATATTGATAATAACAAAACTGCCAATCGAGAAAACAAAGCCAACCAAAATAGAGCCGATGCCGTACCAGACAGATGAAGCTACCGCTGAGCTGTATATGCTTGATGAGCCGTACTGGCTAGCCGTAATGAAAAAGTTGACAGCAAGTACAATTGAAATCGCCATTCCGCCAAACATAACAAGCCATGCCATAATTTTTCCGAAAGTCTTGAATTTTGCCATTTTATTTACCTCCAAATATTTATTCAATTTATTTTAGCGCAAGTTTCCCGAAAATTCAATTCGCATTTTATATAATTGTGTCGGGAAATTTTTGGCTATGCTGTAAAATATACCAAAATTATTCGTCATTTTCCACAAACGCCCTTGCAATATTTGAAAAATTATGTTATAATGTTATAAAGCATACCATACCT
>SFLN01000168.1 GCA_004554555.1 [Eubacterium] saphenum
GAGGTTGTGAAGTAAAATGATTCACATTATAACGCTCGTTTTCCATAAACCTTGGAGATATGTCCTTATCTCTCATGATGAAGTAAGACTAAACTCCAGTTTCGATTACCTGGTGAATAATCGTATTGAATATGAACAGATAAAATTATGATATCGGGCAGTTTTACGAGCGCAGACAGCTGTTCAAGGCGGCGGATATCGAGAAGATGATTGACATTTTCCTCTTCACCGAGGGGAAAAGCGTGCTCTCAACCACAAGCAGCCGCTTGGATAAGCTGATAAGCGACCTGCGGCGTGTTGACGCGGATATCTTTGATGAACGCGATTTGCTTGAGCAGGCGGACGAGCTTGAGGAAATCTCGCCTCTCGAAAGCTCGCTTTCGATTTTTGATATGATAAGGAAGCAGGACGCTTGGATAAACGGCTCCACGCGCTATATCAGCGATATGCTCAGCGGAATGAACATCAATTTCCACGAGCTGATTGTCGGCTCAACTCCCGAGGAAACCGACAAGCGTATCCGCCGTCTTATCGAGATGATTGAGAAAAACGGCATTGACAACACTTGGTATGTATCCTCCGAGGAGCGCGAAATGCTTCGCTGCTTCCTGTACTGCGCGATGTGGGAGAGCCTTGCGATTCGCGAAAAGACGGAGTACAGCACGGTCAAGTGCGAAACCTTCGGCGAGCTTTTGCACCGAGCGGATATGGCGGTTCACTTCTATCGTTACAGCAACGCTCCGCTTACAACGGATTTGCTTGGCGGCACAACCCGCACTGTTAATCGAAAAAAGCCGGTTGATACCGAGGTACATTTTGAACACGACGATGACGAAAACGCGGAGTTTGACGCGGAGCTGTTCGATAAAAACGAATACGCTGCCCGTGCGGAGCGGCTCAGAGAAATTCTCCGCGAGCGCAGCAAGGGCAATGACGATGTAACCTCGTACGACTACAATTCTTATCTGTACGAATTTCAAAGTCTGATTTCCGCGGCAGTCAAAGCGTTCCTCTATTCCTGCGGGCTGACGGCGTTTTCGTTCGGGAATGACTTTGAGCATATTTCGCAGGATATCAGCCTTGCAATCCACAAAATCGAGAAGGTTTCCAACCAAATGCGTTTCTCGGCGCTTCAGAGAACCTACAAAGCAATCTCCCAAACCGATTCGGAATAACGGAGGCGCTGTATGGACACTCAAGAATTGCTTAAGCGGATACTAGAGGACTACAACAGCTTCTGTCAGGATAAAGACGCCGAAGCGACCTCTCGTGAGCGCGCGAAGAGCTTTATCTACAAGTATTTTCTTGCCGAAAAAAGGCGTGAGACTGCCAAATTCATCGAGCGCGAAACCGACTTTTACAGGGGCTTGCAAACGCTTGTGAAAGGGGTGAAAATCGAGAGCGCCGCCGACCTTGCGAAAATCTCCGATAAGAACGTTACCGTCCGCGATAATTATCTGCTGCTGGCGATTTCGCGCAAGGCGTTTGAGTACGGCTGGATTTCCGAGAACGAGCTAAAAGCGGTTATTATGAAAACGCGCAAGGTCAAAAAAATCCCGCCTGTTTTGCTGCGGCGTGAGAGCGCAGAATATAAAGCGGCGTGGGAAAGATGTCTGCGGATTTTGCTGCAAAAGACGATTTGCGATTTTTTCAACTCAAAGGGCTTTATCGTCAACGACAGCAGCTTGAATAATTCCGCAGGGCGTTTCAGCACGAAAAAGCGCGGGCGCGATGAACGAAAAGAGCGCGACCTTGTGCATTTGTATCATCAATATAACAACTATTGCGAGCAGAAAAAACAGCCTCAAAAAAATTCCCGAGCGCGCTATTCGGGCGGCAAGACAAGCCTTGTCGATTACAAGGAGCGGGCAAAGGACTTGCTGCGGGCAATCACGGACGACGTAAATAACAGCAAGAAGTACAAGCGCGTCATTATCCCGATTTATTTTGACGCAAAAGTCGGCGCGGGGATTTACCTTATCGGTGAGAATTGCTTTGAGTCGGCTGCGTTCGACAAATCGGGCTGCGCGCGGGAAAGCGTGTGCGTGCCTTGCATCGTGAGCTTTTATACGGCAGTCCTCGACAATTAAGACCGTTTTGTGCATTTAAATCGGCTGGCAAACGGCAGCTCTCCGATAAAGGCGGGCTTTGAGATGGACGTGGAGCCGTTTGTGACGCTGGACAAGGCTTTTGAAACGTTTGCGTATCTGCTCAGGAAGAACGCTTTCGGGATTAAGTTTTCTCTTTGCAATATGAGCAGGTGCCCGCCGCAGATTAATGACGAGGTTTTCAAGCGAATTTTGGGATAACGCACTTGACAATCTGCAAAACAAATGCTATAATGTAAGCGGAAACTTTTGTTAATCCTGCCGAAAGGCTTGATTATAAAATTCATTTAAGGAGAACGCTGTTTGAAGAACAACACCTTGGAGATTGTAGCGTAAACGGGAGGTTTGCGAATACAATCACACAAACCTCCCTATTGCGGTCAACAATTTTCAGGAGGTAAAACAATGAATAAAAATGACTATATTATCCGTTTGGAAAGAAAAGACGAACATCGCGCGGTTGAAAATCTTGTTCGGGAAGCGTTTTGGAACGTGTACCGTCCGGGCTGTTTCGAGCATTTTGTGCTCAATCAGCTTCGAGATGACCCCGCAT
>SFLN01000046.1 GCA_004554555.1 [Eubacterium] saphenum
ATCGCATAATTATTATAAGAATAACGTGCGTATGCATGTGTAGCGATAATATAATTTTTTAGCACAATTACCAGATATTGTCAACTAAATTCGCCCGAAATCGACAAATTTAGGGCGAACGTGCATAAAATCGGAGCGATTTTCGTCAAAATTTCGGGCGAAAGCCGCAAAAACGTTCAAAACAAAAAAACCCTTGCAAAAGCAAACGGCATGATGTATAATGTACTTAAATCAAGCGGCCTTTGCCGCCGAGAAACAAAACACATTACGTATGCAAATTGACCAAACGCAAAGTTTATCGGTTGTTTTTTATCTGTAAACGGTGCGTTACGTCAAAATAGTGAGGGTAACGAATGAAAGTAAAAATCAAAAAACTAGATGAAAAAGCAGTGGTTCCGTCCTACGCTTCCGCCGGCGCCGCAGGCGCGGATTTATATGCGGTGGAAGGCAAAATCGTGCCTGCCGGGCAAGTCGTCAGGTTCGGCACGGGGATAAGCGTCGAGCTTCCGACCGACACCGTGGGGCTGGTTTTTGCAAGAAGCGGGCTGGCAACCAAGCGCAATCTTGCGCCTGCGAATAAGGTAGGAGTCGTGGACAGCGACTACAGGGGCGAAATCATCGTCGCGCTTCACAATTTCGGTATGAAGGACGAAGAAATTGTGGCCGGCGAACGCATCGCCCAACTGGTCATAATGCCGTATTACACGGCCGAATTTGAAATTTCGGACGAACTTGGCGTCACGGCTCGCGGAGACGGAGGCTTCGGATCGACCGGGAAATAAAAAGCTTGCCAAGCTGCAAGGAAAGGAGATTTTATGAAAAGATTTATATGTGTAATTCTGAGCGTCCTCACGCTGTTTTCAATCGGTTCAACCGCATTCGCCGAGAGCGATACCGCAGCTTCTTCGGGGAAAGCGGAAATTCTCTATGAAGCAAATACCGGTCAAATCCTCTACTCGAAAAACGCCGACACAAAGCTGCCCATCGCCTCCGTCACCAAAACAATGTCCCTGCTCCTTTTCGCCGAGGCAATCGACAAAGGCAAGCTCACGCTTGAAGAAAAAGTCAAAGCGTCGGGCGAAGCTGCGAAAACGGAAGGCTCGACAATCTGGCTTACTGCGGGAGAAGAGATGACTGTCGCGGAGCTGCTTGAAGCCGTTATCGTAAACTCCGCAAACGACGCCTGCGTTGCCCTCGCGGAGCGCGTTTCGGGGAGCGAAGCGACCTTTGTCAAGCTGATGAACAAGCGCGCAAAGGAGCTTAAAATGAACTCCACGCGCTACAAAAACTGCACGGGACTTGACGTTGACGGGCACTACTCAACGGCTCACGATATCGCCATAGTCACCGCCGAGCTTATGAAGCACGAGGTGCTGAGAGGGTGGTTTTTGACGTGGGTTGACTACCTGCGCGGCGGCGAAACGCAGCTCGTCAACACCAACAAAATGATTCGCTGGTACAACGGTATCCTCGGCGGCAAAACCGGCACAACTGACGCGGCGGGCTGCTGCCTTACGGTCTGCGCGGAGCGGAATAATATGCGCCTTGTCGCGGTAACGCTCGGCTGCACGGAGGACAGTGAGCGTTTCGATGTGTGCGAGGAGCTGCTGGATTACGGCTTCAGCAGCTTCGAGCTGTTCTCACCCGAAATCAATTTCAACAAGCTCAAACCGATTAAAGTCACGCGCGGCACGCTCTCCGAAACCACTCCCATAATCAAAAATCAAGGCGAGGAGTGCGTTATCAAAAAAGGTCGCGCAAAGGACGTGAAGTATGAATACACCTTTGTCGAGCAGCTCGAAGCGCCCGTTGAAAAGGGGCAGTTTGTCGGCGAATATCTCGTGACCGTTGACGGAGCGGAAGTTTTTCGCTCGGATATTGTCGCGAAAGAGGATATCCCCAGAATGAACTTTTGGCTTTGTCTGATAAGGCTATTGCAGGCGATTATTTCTATGTAGCGCGTGTTAAAAACACGCATTTTCTCACATTCTGAGCGCGTCCGCAGGGCTGAGCTTTGCCGCCTTTGCCGCAGGATATGCACCGAAAACCGCTCCCAAAAGCGCCGTGACAACCGCCGAGATTATCAGAGAACCAACGTTCACCGAGAACGGCACGCCCAAAATCACGCACCCCGCAAACGATATCGCAAGCCCCGCGATAATTCCCACGGCGCTTCCCAAAAGCGTCAGCAGCACGCTCTCCGCGAGAAATTCCCCGAGGATATCGCGCTTTCGTGCGCCGATTGCCTTTTTCACGCCGATTTCGCGCGTGCGCTCGCTCACGCTCATCATCATCGCGGTCATCACCGAAATTCCCGAAACCACAAGCGAAATTCCCGCGGTCATCGAAAGCGCGGTCGTGACAATCGACATAATGTCGTCAAGCTGACTTTTCTGCGAGAGCAAATTGTTGCACATATACCCGTCAACGTGCCCGTTTTTCCGGTCAAGCGCGTCCGTGACGGTTTTCGGGGAAAAGTCGTCCCCGCTCACCTTGACGGCAATTTTATCGTAAGTCGTTCTCCCGCAGAGGTGCTGCATTGTCGTTATCGGGATATACATAAACCCCGGCATAATGTTGGACAACATTCCCTGCAATGACGAAAGCCCCGACTGCGCGATGCCGATTATCGTGAACTCGTGGTATTTCCCGCCCAAGAACATTCTGAGCTTTTTTCCGACAACGTTGCTTCTGCCGTAGACTTCCTCGGCAAACTGCTCGTCAATCACGCAGACCTTAGAGAGAGCCGCGCTGTCGGAGTTTGTGATAAGTCTGCCGTGCTTCGCCTGCAATGAAATCAGCTTGTCCGCAGACTTGTCCACTCCCCAGACGTAACAGTCCACGCGGCGGTTTATCATCTTAGCCTCGGTTATACTCGCCATCAGCGGCATAACGTCCGTCACTCCGTCAATCTTCCGCACCTCGGAAACGTCCTCGTCCGTGAGCGTGACGGAAACCGAGTTGCTTGCCGCCTGCACCAAAAGCGTGTCAACACCCATTGTGATAAGCGTTGAACTCACCTGCTCCGTGCCGACCGCGCCGATTGTCGAGATAAGCGTCACCGAGAAAACACCGACCGCAATCCCCGCGATTGTCAGCACCGAGCGAACCTTTGCGCGGAATATGTTTATCAGAATTTTAAGCATTTTCACCCTCAACGCGAACGTATTTCTTCCCCTCAACCACTTTCGGCTCGGAGAAAATCTCATCGTCCTCCAAAACTCCGGAGCAAACCTCCGTGCCGTCCGCAAACTCCTCGCCCGTGCGGATATCTCGGCGAACAGCCTGCCCGTCCTCGTAAACGTAGACGTACTCGCCCACTTCGTCCTGTTCAATCACCGAGTACGGCAAAACCACAATCTCGCGCGGCTCGGACAAAATTATCGAAACATCGGCGGAAAGCCCCGATTTAAGGCGCTTGTCGGGAACGCAGGGAGTTATGCGCACGTCAACAACCGTTTCGAGAACCGCGCCGTTATAGCAGCTTCGCGCTGCCGAGGAAATCCCGCTCACCTTGCCGAAAAACACCTCGTCGGGATAAGCCGCGGGAGTGAACATCACGTCCTGCCCGACCTCAACCTTCGCGATATCAAGCTCGCTTACCGCCGCCACAATCCCAAGCTCGCCGCCGTTTGCGACCGTGACAATACCCGTGCCGCTCTGAACCGCGCTGTTTGAGCCGCAGGTTGAGATAACGCGCCCCGAGCAGTCCGAGGTGATTTTTTCGGGAATGAGCGCGGTTGCCGCTCCTAAATCGGTTGCCGCAAAGCTCAGCATATTCATTCGTCCGAGGCTTTGGATAAACGCCGCGGACGCTTTTTTGTCCACGAGAGCCACGGTATCTCCCGCCGCAATCACGTCTCCTTCCTCAACGTAAAGCCGCTCGATAACCACAGGCAGCGCGCAGGTTATCTCGTGTTCGCTTTCGTAGGAGAACTCTCCCGCGCCGCTCACGGTTTCGCAAAAGGTGCGGACAGTCGGCGTGGTGACGCGGCAAACGGGCGCGGAGCTTTCGATTATCGTCGGCAAAAACACGGGTATAAGAACCGCCGCAAATGCGAAAAGCGCAGCCGCCGCTATTACTTTTTTCATATTTTCAACCCCTTGGCAAATTTTTCACAAGAGTTATTGTTGCGGATTTTCGGAAAATTATTCTTGCAAAAGGACAACTTTTTATGATTAAAAGCGCGTGTGAAAAGCCCTTGACAATTTGGACAAATTGTGCTATAATAATAGAATGTTGAATTGTCTTTAAGGCAACTTTACGGCAGCACCGCATAAGTTATCGGTTAACGCCTTTTCCGCGCGGCGCTGTCTTAAATAAAATTCGAGAAACGGAGTGAAATTTTTTGAAAAAAAGCAAAATCACAAAACCCGTTTTCTTCGTCGTATTTCTTCTGATAATCGCGTTCACGGTGCTCAGCACAATGGGCGTCAAAATCTATAACGGCGATATCAAGAACTACTACGTCTGGGGAATCGACGATATAAGATGGGGAATAGACATACGCGGCGGCGTAAACGTAACGTTCGGCGTTCCCGAGGACTACGCCAAGGAAAACACCGTCACCGAGGACAACCTCAACGCCGCGAAATCCATTATGGAAACGCGTCTTGTGTCCAAGAATATCAACGACTATGACGTTTACGTTGACGTTGCCACAAATGCAATAATCGTGCAATTCCCGTGGCAGAGCGACGACACCTCCTTCGACCCGCAGCAGGCTGTCAAGGAAATCGGTGAAACCGCGCTTCTCACCTTCCGCGAGAAGTACGAAACCGACGACGAGGGCAAGCCCACGGGCGATACCGAGAACATAATCCTCACGGGCGCGGACGTTCAGAGCGCTCAGGCAGGCTACAACAGCCAAACCGATAAGTATGTCGTTGAGCTGAAGTTCAAGGACAGCGGCAAGGACAAGTTTGCCGAGGCAACAGGAAATCTTGTCGGCGAACAGATTTCGATTTGGATGGACGATTTGTGCATCTCCGCTCCCGAGGTTAACGAGAAAATCAGCGACGGCTCCTGCGAGATTTCGGGCAGCTTTACCGCTGAGTCCGCGAAAGAGCTTGCCGATAAGATAAACGGCGGCGCGCTTCCGTTCAAGCTCGAGGTAAAGTCCCTCTCGACAATTTCGCCTATTCTCGGTACAGGCGCGCGCGACGCGATGGCAATTGCGGGACTTATCGCATTTATCCTCATCGCGATATTTATGATAGTGTATTACAGACTGCCGGGCTTTGTCGCGGTAATCGCGCTCACCGGACAAGTTGCCGGAATGTTTGCGGCAATCACGGGCTTCTTCGCGTTCAACAACGCGTCCTCGCTCACACTCCCCGGTATCGCGGGTATTATCCTGTCGATAGGTATGGGCGTTGACGCAAACGTTATTTCCGCGGAAAGAATTAAGGAAGAGCTGAAATCGGGACGCACGATTGACGGCGCGCTGAAAAACGGCTTCTCGCGCGGATTTACGGCAATTCTCGACTCCAACCTCACCGTTATTATCGTGGCACTTATCCTTATGGCGGTGTTCGGAACATGGTTCGGCGCGTCAACCGAGGGCACGATTTACTCGTTCGGTTACACCTTGCTCGCGGGCGTTATCATGAACTTCATCATGGCTTGCTGGGCGACAAGACTTATGACCATCGCGCTCTCCAAGTTCAAGTGCTTCAGAAAACCCGCACTCTACGGCGTTTCCAAGAAAGATATGCCGACCGACAACGCTGAAAAGGGCAAAGCCACCGTCCAGAACATCGAGGTAAGCCCCAAGACCAACATCGATTTTGTCGGCAAGAGAAAGATTTTCGTTATTGTATCCGCAGCTTTGATAGCGATAACGGTTGCGTGCACCTTTATAATTGGCGTTGCCGTTGACATTCGCTTCAAGGGCGGTACGATGATAACCTACTCCTACGAGGGTGACATCAGCACAAACGATGTTAAAACGCAGGTTGAAAGCCTCGGCACTCCCAGAGCAACCGTTACCACGGGAACAAGCTTCACGGGCAACTTGAATACGCTTGTCGTTTCATTTGCGGCGGACGAAAAGATGGACGATGAAATGCTCCAGAACGTTTCCGAGCATCTCGAAAAAGCTTTCCCCGACAACAAGATTGTAAACCTCGACACCACGAACGTTTCCGCGTCCGCAGGCTCGCAGTTCTTTATAAGCTGCCTGATTGCGGTTATTGTGGCGTTTGTGCTGCTGGTTGTTTACATCGCGTTCCGCTTCAAGAAAATCGGCGGCTGGAGCGCGGGCGTAATCGCGATAATCTGCCTTTTGCACGACGTTGCAATCACCTACGCGGTGTACGTTTTCGGCGGAATGGCGCTCGACTCCAACTTTATGGCGGTTATCCTCACGCTGCTCGGCTACTCCATCAACAACACGATTATTATCTACGACCGTCTGCGTGAAAACCGCGCGAAGTTCGGCGGAAAGTTTACCGACCGCGAGCTTGTAAACCTCTCGATAAACCAGACCTTGAGCCGCTCGATTATCACCACGGCGACCACCGTTACCGCGATGATTTCGATTTCGATTGTCTGCACCCTTTTGGGAACAACCTCTATTCTCTCGTTCTCAATCCCGCTTGCAATCGGTATGCTGGTCGGCTTCTACTCCTCGCTCTGCCTTGCAGGTCCTATCTGGATTTGGCACCAGGAGCGCAAGAGCAAGAAAAAGGCTTCTGCGAAATAATTGAAAACAGCCGCTTTTGGGAAAGTCAAAAGCGGCTTTTCGTTTAATTTGAACGGAGGAAAAAATGAGCGAGAAAATCATAGCGGCTTGCGGGAATGACTGCGCGGCTTGTCCGAGGTACACGAAGCCGCCGTTTGAGAAAACGCCCGAAGAACTGCACAAGACTGCGGTTTTGTGGCACAAAATCGGTTACAGGGACAGCGTTGTTTCAAACGAAGAGATTGCCTGTATGGGCTGCTCCGTGGATAATTGGTGTCGATATAACATCGTGAAATGCGTGAGCGAAAAGCAAATCGATAACTGCGGGCAATGCGAGAATTACCCGTGCGAGAAGATAACGGACTGCTTCAAGGTAACGAAGAGCTTCATTCCTGCGTGCCAAGCCGCTTGCAGTGACGAGGAATTTGCCATGATGAAACGTGCGTTTTTTGAAAAGGAAGAGAATTTGAAGTGAGAAAATTCCACATCTCACGCTGAATTTGTTGAAAAAATCCCGCCGAAAGCTCTCGGCGGGTTAAATTTTGACAGTTTACAAATGGATAAAAATTCGACATAAATTGACAATCTGAATATTTTGTGGTATAATATATACGTTGCCGGCTTCTTCCGGAAGGAAGGAGGTGGTTATATGGAGTACGTTATCTCATTTTTAGCAACTGTCGCAGCACAAACCATCAGTCACTTCCTGTGCAAGACGCTAGACAGGCTGCTACATAAGGATGGCAACGATAAGCACGGCAACTAGCGCAAAGGAAACCCTCGGGTGTAGCAGCACCCGAGGGTTTCGATTTGCATGGTTTTATGGAACGTTATCTCATTTATTCCATTTATATTATACACCGATAATTCCGATTTGTCAAGAGTTTTTTTACACTTTGCAATAAATCACGCCGTAATCAAACGGGGCAACGGTTATCTTCCCGTCGGCAATTCCCTTGTCGAAACGGTCAAACGCGGGTGTGAAATCCGAGAACATATCGGTGTGCTCGTTTACGATGTCGAAGGTGCGCGTTTGCGTGGACTTATTGAGGTAGATTATCGCGGCGTCGCGGTTTATCTTGTCGCAGCGCGCGAAAACGCAAACGTTGTCATCAACCTCAATGAACCGCAAATCGCCCTGCTCAAAGGCGCGCGTTTCACGGCGAACCTTCGCAAGACCGCGCGTGAAATCGATAAGCTCGATGTTTTCGTGTCCCCACGGGTAACAGCAGCGGTTGAACGGGTCGCGATAGCCCTCCATTCCCGCTTCGTCACCGTAGTAAATGCACGGTACGCCCGGCAGGAAGAATTGCAGCACCATCGCGCATTTCAGCAGCGAAATGCCGTAAACGTACTCCGAGGGCGAGAGATGATGTTCAAACTGCCAGTCCTTGTCGTGCCAGCCGACATCTTCCCCGCCAAGCCGCGTGAGCGCGCGCTCCGTGTCGTGAGTGGAGATGAAGTTCATCAGCATATCAACCGCGGGCTTCGGGTAGTGCTCCATAATCGTGAGAATGGAGTCGGTGAACAGCTTTGCGTCGGCGTATTTGACGTAGTTCAGGATTGCCTCCTTGAACGGGTAATTCATCACGCTGTCCAGCTGCCCGCCGATAAGATAGCGCCTGCGCACGCCGTAGCTCTCCTTGTTTGACGCGTCCTCCCAGACCTCGCCGTAGATAACCTTGTCGGCGCCCATTTTCTTGACCGAGCGGTTCAGATTATCGAGGAACTCATCGGGCAGCTCGTCGGCAACGTCCAGTCGCCAGCCACGCGCACCGAGCTTTATCCATTTCTGCAAAATCCCGTCATCGCCGCATATATAGTTCGTGTAGGCGGGATTGTTCTCGTCAACATTCGGGAGCGTGGAAATTCCCCACCAGCTCTCGTATCTGTCGGGATAAGCCGTGAAGCTGTACCACGGGTAATAGGGGCTGTTTCTGTCGCGATAAGCGCCCGTGTGTTCACCGTAGCGCCCAAACTTGTTGAAATAAACGGAATCCGCGCCCGTGTGCGAGAAAACGCCGTCCAAGATGATGTCAATTCCCATTTCACCGGCAGTTTTGCAAAGCTCGGTGAAATCCTCCTCGGTGCCGAGAAGCGGGTCGATTTTCTCGTAGTTTGCCGTGGAGTAACGGTGATTTTCCTGGCTCTCGAAGATGGGGTTGAGGTAAATCACGGTCACGCCAAGCGATTTTATATACGGCAGTTTTTGGATAATGCCCTTCAAATCGCCGCCGAAGAAATCGTTGTTGCGAACAATGCCCTTTTCATCGGGGCGGTAATACGGCACGCCGTACCAGTCCTCGCGCAGAACTCTGTCCGCGGGAACATTTTCGTGATGTTCACCGCTTTTGGCAAATCTGTCGGGGAAAATCTGGTACATTATACCGCCGCGGATAAAGTCGGGCGTGTACAAATTCTCGTCAAAAACGGTGAGCTGGAAAAGCTCCTCGCCCTCGAACACGCCGATATTTGCGCCCGTGCGCTTTATATAGCGGCGTCTGCCGTCGATAACTCCCGTGAAATAATAGTGGTGAACGCCAACATTGTTCGGGGTGAAAACGCCCGAGAAGATGTTGTCATCGCCGCTCTCGTCCTGGAGAACAAGCTCGATAAAGCGCTCCTTATAGCCCGGACGGAACATAACAAGCGTAAGTCCCGAAACCTGAAAACATTTCGGAAGTCTGATGTTGAAAATAGACGGCTGCCCGCGGCGAATTGCACCGAAAGGGTGCTTATACGACGTGTCAAAGCAGTCAAAAATCGGCATACCCATAAAAATCCCCTTACCCACCCTGCGGCGATGTCAGCGCTGTGGCAGTAAAATTAACAGTAAAAATGCGCTTGTAACTTTTTGAGCATAATTATAACGTGGGGAGTCGAACCCCAGCGCCTGCTCCGAAGCGCGCCATACCTTCGGGCTGATTCCTCCGCCCGACAAGAGGCAGCGCTCGCCCATCGCCGTACTCAAAATTTCAAGCTAAACCGCGCAACAGGCGGCTGATGACTTAGACAAGCTCCGTGTTCCAGTTAAGCGCCTGGATTTTCACATCGGTTTCGCGAAAATCCTTTTCAAGCGCGTCAACCTGTTTCCTAAGCTCCGAAACCTTGACGGTGCTCAAAATCCTAATCTCCGAGCGAAGTCCGCGCGGAACAGTTCTCGAAGCTGCGTCAAGAAATCCCCGCAGAACCGAAATCTTGGTTTTCAGGCAGTCCTTGTGCGCAATCATCTCGGTCAGCGTTTTGCCGTCGGACACGGTTTTCGCGTTGGTGAGATTAATGCGCGAAATCAGCTCTTCCTGCTGAACAACAAGCGCGTCAAGCTCCTTCAAAAGCAGTTCGGGATTTTCAGCAGGCTTTTCGCCCTCCTGAACGAGAGCGTTCAGCCCGAGCCGTGAGCCGAGCTGGCTTATTCGTTTTGCGATATCCGCGCGTAAATTCAGCGCTTCTGCAAGCTTCATAATCTCACTCCTTATACACTATTTCTCCCCCGCAAAAGTGGGGGAGAAACGTTTTGCAATTACTTCAAATTCCAGATATCGCGAGCGTAGTCCTGAACCGCTCTGTCTGCGGAGAAGCGGCCCGCGCCTGCGATGTTGAACAGCGACTTCTTGTTCCACTCGTTCGGGTTCTTGTAAACCTCGGACGCGTAAGCCTGAGTTCCGCGATAGCTGTCGAAATCAGCAAGCGCCATATAGAAGTCCTTGTTCTTGATGGAGTCGGCAACCTCGGAGAAGGTCGCGCCGTTTATACCGTTGTACATTCTATCGATAACGTTCCTGATAACAGGGTTGTTGTCAATGTAGCTCTGCGGGTTGTAGCCGCGCATTCTCATCTCGTTAACCTCGGGCGTTCTCATACCGAAGATGAAGATGTTGTCCGTGCCGACAGCCTCGTGAATTTCAACGTTTGCGCCATCGTAAGTACCGATAGTAAGCGCGCCGTTGAGCATCAGCTTCATATTACCGGTACCCGAAGCCTCTGTGCCCGCGAGAGAAATCTGCTCGGAAATTTCAGCGGCAGGCATAAGAATTTCGGAGAGCGTTACGCGATAGTCCTCGAGGAAGATAACCTGAAGCTTCTCGCGGAGAATGGGGTCGTGCTTCAGTTCCTCGCCGATGCACCAAATCATCTTGATAATCTGCTTTGCGATATAGTAGCCGGGCGCAGCTTTTGCCGCGAAAATGTAGGTTTTCGGAACGAAAGGCGCGTTCGGGTTCTGTTTGAGGAAATTGTAGTCCGCGATAATGTTCATCGCGTTGAGCTGCTGGCGCTTGTATTCGTGCAGACGCTTAACCTGTACATCGAAAATGCTGTCGATATTCAGCTTTGTGCCTGTTGTTTTCTCAACATACTGCGCGAAACGCTCCTTGTTTTCACGCTTGATTTTGCCGAGCTTTTCGAGAACGGACGCGTCGTTTGCGAACACCTGGAACTTGATAAGCTCCGAAGCGTCCTTCTTGAAGCCCTCGCCGATGCACTCGGTGAGCAGGTCGGTAAGTCCCTTGTTGCTCTGGAGCAGCCAGCGGCGGTAAGCGATACCGTTGGTGACATTCTTGAACTGATAGGGCTTGTCGAGCGCCTGCAGACGGAAAACATCGTCCTTGATAATCTGGCTGTGGAGCTTGGAAACACCGTTTACGCAGTGCGAAGCCGCAACGCAGAGGTTTGCCATGTGGATTTTGCCGTCCTTCATTATGCACATATTTCCCGCTTTCTCGGGGTCGCCCGTGCGGTTCATAATGTCCTCGTAGTAACGGCGGTTGATTTCGCAGATAATCTGATAAATTCTCGGCAAAATCTTCTCAACAAGGTTCTGGTCCCACTTTTCGAGAGCCTCAGCCATAACCGTGTGGTTGGTGTAAGCGAATGTATTGGTGACGATGTGCCACGATTTCTCCCAGGTGTAGCCGCACTCGTCGAGCAAAATTCTCATCAGCTCGGGAATTGCGAGAGTGGGGTGAGTATCGTTGATGTGGATAGCAACCTTCTCGTGGAAGTTGTCCATGCTGCCGTAAACACTCATGTGGCGCATAATGATATCGCCGATAGAAGCCGCGCACATAAAGTACTGCTGGCGAAGACGGAGAGCCTTGCCCTCAGCGTGGTTGTCGTTCGGGTAGAGAACCTTTGAAATGGAGTGCGCGATGTTGTTTGCACCGAGAGCCTTGGTGTAGTCGCCCGTGTTGAACGCGTTCATATCGAAGGACATAGCCTCCGCGCTCCACAAACGCAGCTTTGAAACACCCTTGCTGTCATAGCCCGAAACGAACATATCATAAGGCACCGCATTTACGCTGTTGTAGCCAACATAGTCGAGGCGGTGATAGTTGTTCTCCCAGCTCTCGTTGATTTGACCGTCAAAACGAACCTCAACAGCCTGGTCGGGTACGGGAACAAGCCAAGCGCCGCCGCCCGGAAGCCAGTTGTCGGGAAGCTCGGTCTGCCAGCCGTCAACAATTTTCTGCTTGAAGATACCGTATTCGTAAAGGATAGAATAGCCCGTTGCGGGATAATCGCAGGTTGCCAGACCGTCCATATAGCAAGCTGCCAGACGTCCCAGACCGCCGTTTCCGAGACCTGCGTCGGGTTCTTCCTCGAAAACTCTGTCAATCCTTACGCCAAGCTCATCGAGAGCCGCCTCAACCTCGTCCTGAAGACCGAGATTGTAAAGCGAGGTCTTGAGGGAGCGTCCCATAAGGAACTCCATCGACAGGTAGTAAACCTGCTTTCTGCCCTGCGAGTTGCAGTCGTGCATAAAGTTGTGACGCTTCTCTTTCATATAGTTCACAACAATAGTCGAAAGCGCACGGTAAATCTGAGTAACGTTCGCTTCCTTTGCGTCGGTTCTGTAATCATATTCCAGAATGGTCTTGAGCTGTTTTAAAATCTCGTCCTTGGACATCGGCGATTTCATATTAAAGTACCCCTTTCAGTTGTTGAAATTGCATTTTATTCCTTACCTATTATACACTTTTTCTACAAAAATTTCAAGGGATTTGAATGATAATCTAAAATTACAACAATTCCAACAGTCAATATTATCCATTTTGCACAAAAAACAAACCGTGTAACGTGGAAGATGTTACACGGTTTGAGTATTATTTTGCAGTTTGACTATTGTTTTCGTGCAAGCTTGTATTCATCGTCGGGGTCGTAGTAGGGGCAGTCGAAGTTGGTGCCCTGCAAAAAGCGGTACATTTCGTCCTCGTCGAGGTTGACGAGGCAGGTGTAGCACTCGTCCTCTTCATCGTAAACATAGTTTACGCATTCATCGCAGTTTGATTGCATACTTTCCTCCGGTCATCGAGAATGGAAGTGTAGAAATCGTCCCACATTTGGAGGACGTGCTTTTTGTCGTAGAACTCATTTCCGCGCTTTGCGTTTTCGCAGCCCTTTTTGTAATACTCGCTGTCATCGCGCAGCTTCTCAAGCTCTTTCACAAAGCCTTCAACATCGTTCTCGCGATAATAGAAATCGAAGAGAATGTTGTCATAAATCGGCAAATCGCGCAGAAGAATGGGGATATTCACGCACATTGCCTCAAGAATGGTCATCGGGAAAAGCTCCTCAAAGGACGGCAGGAACATAACATCGGCGGCGTTGTAAATCTTGTTCATATTCTCGCGGTCAACAATGCCGAGGAATTTTACGTTCTTGGGAGGGTTTTGGACAACCTTCTGAAGCTCATCGTAGCCGTCCGTAAGGCGCCCGAAGCTGAAGCCGCCCGCCCACACAAACTGAACGTCGGGCATACGCTTTGCACATTCAAGGAAGTCGAAAACGCCTTTTCTCACCTGAAGCTGCCCCGCGCACATAACCGTGAACTTGTCCTCGGGGATATTCAGCTTGCGTCTGATAAACGCTTTCATCTCGGAAGAAACGGGGTGGAATTTGTCCGTGTCAACGTAGTTTGGTATGTATGTAACCTTTTCGCGGGGAATTCCGTGCTGTTCGAGAGCGTCGATGAAGTAAGGATTTACAACAACCAGATGGTCCATAATGCTGTAAAACTTAATCATATACTTGTAGAAAACCGCTCTTGCGGGCTTGGGCAGCCGCAGGCTCTCGTCAACGGTTGACGGGAGCATGTGAACGTAGCAGACCGAGGTGCCGTTTTTGCAGCGGCGTTTTTTGTTGAGGAAGAAGGTGGGGTTGATGGTGTGGTAGTGCGTGATGTCAGCGGTCATCTTCGCGTTCTCGAACACCTCAAACTTGTCCGAAAGCCCCTCCTTAACCAGACGAACCTGCTCCATATAAGCCGAGCCGACGCCTTGTCCTTTGACGCTGGTCGCCTGCGAAATCATATTTATAGTTTTCTTGCTCATAAAAAGCTCCTCTCAGAATTACTTATCCAAATATATTTTACCGCAGTCTGAACTGCATTTTACTGCACAATTTTCCCAAAATCACCGTCAACAGGCAAATCAACAGGCAAACAACAGTCAATCAACAGACGGCTCTTCAAAAATCAACAGACCTTCCCGCCTTTTGCACAAAGGTTTCGCGGACGCTTTATCACACGAAAATAACAAGCCCCTCAACAAAATCCAAACGAAAATCAACAGGCAAATCAACGCGCCTACATTATTAAACAAGAATAAACAAGAAACAAGAAATAATAATAATAATTATTTTGCGCTGCGCGCGGCGCATAAAAATTTTGTTTAA
>SFLN01000047.1 GCA_004554555.1 [Eubacterium] saphenum
CTTTGGAGAAGGCTCAGGACTCTGGCTGACAGAAAGCGTTATCGTTCAATGGATAGTAATTCTGATTTTGCTCGTCATTGTTTTGATTTTGAGGCACAATCTGAAGCCTGTTCCCGAAACCAAGCGTCAGGCGGCAGCCGAGATGCTTGTGGAATTTGTCCGCGATACGGTTCATGGCACTATGGGCACGAAATACAATGCCTATACTCCGTATATAATGACGCTTCTGTGCTACATCATGATAAATAACCTCATGGGTCTGATGGGATTGCGAAACCCCACGGCAGATGTTTCGGTAACCGGTACATTTGCACTTATGACGTTCGTTTTGGTTCAGTACAATCGTGCCAAAACGGGAAAATTCAAAGGCTATTTCAAGAGCTTTATCGAGCCGCTTCCGTTTATGCTGCCGTTTAACATAATCGGTGAGGTTGCAAATCCGCTCGCATTGGCACTGCGTCTGTTCGGCAATATGATTGCGGGTACCGTTATCGGCGGACTTATCTACTTCGCGCTCGGAAACTTCGCAATACTCGTGCCGGCAGTGGCGTCGCTCTACTTCGACATATTCTCAGCTGTGATGCAGTCTTACATCTTCATTATGCTCAGTATGTCCTACATCTCGTCTGCTGAATGTGACTCGTAGGGAAAGCAAAGTTCAAAATATCCTAAAGGATAAACAGCACATTGTGCTAATATTTAAATTATTTGGAGGAAACACACAATGGAAATGACCCCTGAAACTATGAAAATCTTAGCTAACGCTATCGTTCTCGGTGCTTCGGCATTGGGCGCAGGTACTGCGATGATTGCAGGTCTTGGCCCCGGTATCGGTGAAGGTTACTGCGGCGGTCAGGCAGTTGCTGCAATCGGCAGACAGCCCGAGGCTTCCGGCGCAATCACAAGAACTATGATTATCGGCGACGCGCTCGCAGAAACAACCGGTCTTTATGCGCTCGTTATCGCACTTCTCCTTATGTTCGCTAACCCGCTTCTCGGCAATCTCATCAAGTAATAAAGGATTAGTAAATTGGGAGGAGGAAATGCAATGCTGAATATTCTCAGCAATGTAAGCGCAGCGGCTGAAAGCAGAGAGTGGTATGAATCTCTTGTTTCAATAAATCCCGCAACCATTGTTTTCACGCTGATAAACTTGCTTATTATCTTCCTCATTTTCAGATTTCTCCTGTATAAGCCGGTCTGCAAAATGCTTGACAAGCGCAAGGAAATGGCTGCCTCCGAAATCGACGAGGCTCGCAAGGCTAAAGAGGCTGCGCAGAAGGCTGAAGAGGAATACACCGCGCGTCTTGCCGACGCAAAGGCTGAGGCTTCTGAAATTATGAAGCAGGCTACCCTCAGAGCGCAGAAGCGCGAGGAGGAAATTGTCGGCGAGGCAAACAAAAAGGCTGCGGAAATCCGCACCAAGGCGGAGGAAAGTATCGAACGCGACAAACAGCGTGCCCTTAACGAAATCAAGAACGAAATTTCCGAGATTGTCGTTTTGGCTGCGGGCAAGGTTGTCGAAAAGGAAATCTCCGCGTCCGATAATGAGGAAATCATCTCGAAATTCTTAGAAGAAGTCGGCTCGGCAAATTGATTGAAGCCGTTGCTTCGGAAAGGAATTTTTATGAACGATAAGGCAGAAAAAATCTACGGCGACGCGTTCTTCTCGCTTTGTCGGGAGCAAAATCCCGAGGGGCTGAAGGACGTTCTCGGAGAACTGACGGAGCTTGACAAGATATTCTCGGAAAATCCCGGGTTTATCAAGCTGATGAACACTCCGACTGTTCCCCAGGAGGAAAAACTCTCGCTGCTTGACGAGCTGATAAAGGCGGGAAATTTGTCGGAGCTTTGCGGAAATTTGCTCTGCGTGCTTTGTGAAAAGCACAGAATGAGCTGCTTTACGGGTATCGTGAAGCATTTCAAGGGGCTCTACAACGACGAGTTCAAGCTCGCAGAAATCACCGTCACCACAAGCAGCCCGCTGTCCGACGCGATGAAGCAGAAAATCATCGAGAAAATGTCGAAGGTTATCGGGAAAACCGTTTCCATCAACGAAAAGGTTGACGAAAAGCTTATCGGCGGTATCGTGATTGACTACGGCAGCAAGCGCTACGACGGCAGCGTTAAGTCAAGACTTGACGCATTAAAGGGAGAACTCGGCTCGGTTATCTGATTTCTCCACGGCTTGGTTCTAATTCAAATTCAGAAGGAAAGGACTGTATAGAATGGATTTACGCCCCGATGAAATAACGGGCTTGATAAAAGACCGCATCAAAAACTACAACGCGAAAATCCAGCTCGGCGATGTGGGTACGGTTGTTACCGTCGGCGACGGTATCGTTCGTATTCACGGGCTCGAAAACTGTATGCTTAACGAGCTGCTGGAATTCGAGAACGGCGTTCAGTGTATGGCGCTCAACCTCGAACAAGAGTTTGTAGGCGCGGTTATGTTGGGCTCAGACTCGGGCATTAAAGAGGGCGACAGCGTAAAAAGAACGGGCTCAATCGTGTCCGTACCGGTCGGCGAAGAGCTGCTCGGACGCGTCGTAAACTCCCTCGGAGAGCCGCTTGACGGCAAGGGCGATATTCTCGCAAAGGAAAAGCGCCCCATCGAAAAAATCGCTTCCGGTATCATCACAAGAGAGCCTGTAACCGTTCCTCTTCAGACGGGAATTAAGGCTATCGACAGTATGATTCCGATAGGCAGAGGTCAGCGTGAGCTGATTATCGGCGACAGACAGACGGGTAAAACCGCTATCGCTATCGATACCATCATCAACCAGAAGGGCAAGGACGTTATATGCATCTACGTTGCAATCGGTCAGAAAAACTCGACCGTTGCGGGAGTTGTGGATACTCTTTCAAGAAACGGCGCTCTCGATTACACAATCGTTGTATCGTCAACCGCGTCCGAGCTTGCGCCCTTGCAGTACATTGCACCTTACGCAGGCTGCACAATGGGCGAGTACTTTATGGAGCAAGGCAAGGACGTCCTCATCGTTTACGATGACCTGTCCAAGCACGCGGTTGCTTATCGTGCGCTCTCGCTGCTGCTGAAGCGCCCGCCGGGACGTGAAGCATACCCGGGCGATGTATTCTACCTCCACTCAAGACTTCTCGAGCGTGCTGCTCGTCTTAACAAGGATTACGGCGGCGGTTCGCTGACTGCGCTTCCGATTATCGAAACACAGGCGGGCGACGTTTCCGCGTATATCCCGACCAACGTTATCTCGATTACCGACGGTCAGATATTCCTCGAAACCGAGCTGTTCAACTCGGGCGTTCGTCCCGCGGTTAACCCCGGTATCTCGGTATCCCGTGTCGGCGGTAACGCGCAGATTAAGGCAATGAAGAAGGTTGCCGGTACGCTGAAGCTCGACTATTCGCAGTACCGTGAATTGCAGTCGTTCTCGCAGTTCGGCTCCGATTTGGATAAGGACACGAAGGACAGACTTGCAAAGGGTGAGAGAATAGTTGAGGTCCTGAAGCAGGACCAGAACTCGCCGCTTGAGGTTGAAGAACAGGTTGTTATCATTTACGCGGTAATTCACAATTACCTCGCAAGTGTTCCGATTGAGAAAATCAAGCAGTACCAGAAGGATTTGATTGACAACATCAAGTCCACAAAGCCTGAAATTCTCGACGGAATTCGTACCACCAAAGAGCTTTCCCCCGAAAATGAAGCGGAGCTTAAAGAGGTACTTTCAAGCTTTGCCGCGTCTTATGCGGGCTGAAAAAGGAGTTTTCTATGAAACAGGCTGCTTTTGTACTTGGAATAGTTGGCACAACAATCGCTGTTTTCTCGGCGCTTGCGGTTGCCTGGCTGTATATTGAGAAGAAGGTTAAATATATAACCACCGAGGACAATATCGAATAAAAGAGCAAAAGCCTCTTGATACTTGCTCTTTACGGGGGTGATTTTAATAGCAAGCGGAAATATGAAGGCAATCAAGCGCCGCATAAAATCGGTCGGCTCAACAAAGCAGATTACGAAGGCTATGCAGCTTGTTGCATCGAGTAAGCTGCGCAAGGCGAAGGCTAGAGCGGAGCAGGCTCGTCCTTATTTCAACGAATTATACAAGACGATGTGCGAGATAGCCTCGGCAAACACGGATTTTTCCACGATTTACACCGTGAAAAGAGAAGTAAAGCACAGGCTGTTCATCGTTGTTGCAGGCGACAGAGGTCTTGCGGGCGGATATAACTCGAATATTCTGAAAATGGCGGTTGCCGCTCACGAAAACGACGCGGAAAAACCGAAGATTATCGCAATCGGCAAGAAAGCGGGCGAGTTTTTCGCAAAGCGAGATTATGATATCGTGGCTTCCTACGCGAATATTGCCGAGGACATAAAGCCGAACACGGCGCAGGATATCGCGAATATTGCGATTGATATGTTTGCGAACGGTGAGGTTGACGAGGTTGTTGTGTTCTACACGATGTTTGTGTCGTCGATGTCCCAGGAGCCGCACAGTATGTCGGTTTTGCCGATGGATACGGTTGAACTTGAGGACTACGGCGTGATGACCTACGACCCGTCGCCCGAAGCGGTTTTCAACAGAATTGTACCGAGATTTACCGCGTCGCTGATACAGTGCGCGGTGGTCGAGAGCTACGCGTCCGAGCAGGGCGCGCGCCGCACGGCAATGGAAAACGCAACCGACAACGCGGACGCAATGACGGAAAATCTGTCGCTGTTGTACAACCGCGCTCGCCAGTCAAGCATAACCACGGAGATTATCGACATTGTGTCGGGTGCTTCGGCGCAAAGCTAATCTCACACAAAGCAAGTTTATCTTGTTTTTACCTCTAATCTAATAGGGAAGGACTAGAATATGACAAAACAGAACACAGGCACGATTTCTCAGGTAATCGGCGCGGTTCTTGATATAAGATTTGCGCCGGACAGCCTGCCTAATCTGCTTAACGCTATCGAAATCGACAACCACGGCAAAAAACTGGTTGTCGAAGTGGCGCAGCATATAGGCGACGACACCGTGCGCTGCATAGCAATGGGCAGCACGGACGGTCTTGTCAGAGGAATGGAAGCGGTTGACACGGGTTCTTCTATCAAGGTTCCCGTCGGAGAACAGACTCTCGGACGCGTGTTCAACCTGCTCGGAGAGGCTGTCGATAACAAGCCGCAGCCCGAAACCGAGGAAAAATGGGAAATCCACCGTCCCGCGCCTACATTCGAGGAACAGGAAGCGTCAAAAGAGGTTCTCGAAACGGGAATTAAAGTCGTTGACCTTATCGCGCCTTATTTGAAGGGTGGAAAAATCGGTTTGTTCGGCGGCGCGGGCGTTGGTAAAACGGTTCTTATTCAGGAGCTTATCAACAACGTCGCAACTCAACACGGCGGTATTTCCGTATTTACGGGCGTAGGCGAGCGTACCCGTGAGGGTAACGACCTCTACCGCGAGATGACCGAGTCGGGCGTTATCAACAAGACCGCGCTCGTTTACGGTCAGATGAACGAGCCGCCGGGAGCGAGAATGAGAGTTGCGCTTTCGGGACTTACGATGGCGGAGTACTTCCGCGATAAGATGGGACAGGACGTTCTTCTGTTCATCGACAACATCTTCCGTTTCACACAAGCAGGTTCCGAGGTATCGGCGCTGCTCGGACGTATGCCGTCCGCCGTTGGTTATCAGCCGACGCTGGCAACCGAAATGGGCGCGCTCCAGGAGCGTATCACCTCGACCAAGAAGGGCTCGATTACATCGGTACAGGCGGTTTACGTTCCTGCCGACGACTTGACTGACCCTGCGCCTGCGACAACCTTCGCACACCTCGACGCTACGACGGTTCTTTCGCGTAATATCGCTTCGATGGGTATTTTCCCGGCGGTTGACCCGCTTGAGAGTACCTCGAGAATTCTCTCGCCCGAGATTGTCGGACAGGAGCACTATGAGGTTGCCCGTGCGGTACAGTCGATTTTGCAGCGCTATAACGAGCTGCAGGATATCATCGCAATTCTCGGTATGGACGAGCTTAACGATGAGGATAAGCTCACCGTTGCCAGAGCGAGAAAAATCCAGCGTTTCCTGTCGCAGCCGTTCCATGTTGCGGAGCAGTTCACGGGTTACGAGGGCAAGTACGTTCCCCTTAAAGAAACAATTCGCGGATTTAAGGAAATCATCGAGGGCAAGCACGACGACCTGCCGGAGAGCGCGTTCTTGTTCGTGGGAACGATTGACGAAGCTGTGGAAAAGGCAAAAAAGGAAGGCTGATTGAAGGAGTGATTTTATGACGCCATTTAAGCTGCAAATCATCACGCCTGAAAAAAAGGTCTTTGACGGCGAAACCGAGCAGGTTATCGTCCGCACGACAGTCGGCGACGTGGGAATACTTAACGGTCACGAGCCGTACTGCGCGGCGCTTGGAATAGGTCAAATGCGGATAATGATAAACGGCGAGTTCCGCAGAGCGGCAACTTCGGGCGGTATCATAAAGGTATCGAAGGAAGCAACGACAATTTTGGTTCAAACGTGCGAATGGGCGGACGAAATTGACGTAGAGCGTGCCGAAGCCGCGAAGGAGGCTGCCGAGGAGCGCAAAAAAGCCGCGAAAACCGACGCTGAGCTTATGCTCGCGGAGGCAAAGCTCTCGAGAGCGCTCAACCGTATTGACACGGCAAGTTTCATTAAATAAACAAAAGAGGCGGGAACCGAAATTCCCGCCTTGTTTTTTATTTGATAATGTTATTTGAATTTCCGCCGCCTGATTCCTTGTTAAACTTACTGACGTGAACCAAAGTAAGTATTCCCGCGCCGATATAGAACACAATCAACACAACAATCAAAAAAGTTTCTTTGTCCTTGAGCATACCGATTCGCTCTATGATGAAGAAAATTACACCAAGCGCCAGCGTTTCACCTACCTGACCGAAACTCACATTTCTAGCGAAAAAGCCGATTATTGCGCCTAGTATCGCTGTCACAAACATCGCGATTGAAAAGCCTTCCACAAATGAACGGACTTCCCTGACCTCGCTGCCGGAAACCATTTTTGTCGCAATCATAAGTGTGCAAACTCCGATAGCAAGGCAACATACCCCCGAAAAACTTTAAAGCAAACAAACATTCTCGTCGACAAAGGCTGTTTATTATTTTTCATCAAAATCACCTTTTCTTTGTTATTTTTTGGAATTATCCGACTTATTATAATACAAATCCGCAGATGTGTCAATAGGAAAACACATCTGCGGAAAAATTTTTTGATAAGGTATCGTCAAAACTCCTCTTTGACGATATAAACCGGTCTTTTCTTGACCTCAAGATAGAGCTTGGACGTGTAAAGCCCGAGAATTCCCATACAAGCGAGAATTATTCCGCCGATGAAAACAACGGTGCTTACAATTGTGCCGCCGTTAAACGGGTTCAAGCCGCTCACCGCCGCGCTTATGACGAAAAACAGCAAAAATCCGAAGCCCAGAATGCCGAAAATAATCCCCAGCACAAGCGAAATCATCAGCGGCACAGTCGAGAAAGCCATAATTCCCTCGATGGAGTATTTGAACAGCTTCCAGAACGACCACTTGGTTTCGCCCGCCGCGCGCTGAATGTTCTCGTATTCCAGCCACTTTGTTTCAAATCCAACCCAGCCGAAAATGCCCTTCGAGAAGCGGTTGTACTCGGTCATCGAGAGGATTGCGTCGCGAACCTGCCGCGTCATCATACGGTAGTCGCGCGCGCCGTCAACGATTTCGGTTGTGGAGATTTTGCGCATAAGCCCGTAAAACCGCCGCGCAAAAAACGAACGTATCGGCGGCTCGCCCTTTCGATTGACGCGGCGCGTGGCAACGCTGTCATAGCCGCTTTCGATATGACCGTACATCTCGGGGAGCAGCGCGGGCGGGTCCTGCAAATCCGCGTCCATCAGCACAACAAAGTCACCCTTTGCCTTTTGGAAACCCGCGTAAATCGCCGCTTCCTTGCCGAAATTCCGCGAAAACGAAACCAAATGCACGCGCTCGTCCTTTTCGCGAAGCTCCTTTACAACCTGCACGGTCTTGTCCTTTGAACCGTCGTTCACGAAAACAAATTCCAGCTCCACGCCCTTTTCGTGAAAAAAGGCTTCCTGCTTCATCGTTTCCGCGTAGAACAGCGGCACACTTTCCTCTTCGTTATAACAGGGTACAATTATACTGAGAGTTTTGTCAAACGTATTCAAAGCTGATACCGGTCCTTTTTAATTATTCTGCATTTTCCGCATTTTCGGTGCTTTCAGTGTTTTCCGCTTTTTTCGCAAGAATTTTTTCCTGTTCCATAGGCGGAGCCTGGTCAAGATACTCAGCAGAGAGCACCTTTAAATCAAACGGCGAGAAAACCCTTGAATACGGGGTAAAGGGGTTCAAAATCGCGCTCTTGCCTCTGATTGAGTTAAAGAACCGCGCCGCGTTGACGCGCAAAACGTCGAATTTGTTCTTCTCGGGGGTGACGAGAGCCTTTATTCTCTCGGGGTTTGTGAAAAACGGAACGATTGCCTTTCCGTCCTTCTGGAGCATAAGCACGCCGAGAACTTCCTCGCCGCTTTCGTTTTTCGCGCCGGTAAACTGCCCAACCATCAGAATTTCGGTTGTCATCAGGTCTGGGAGAACCTTGTTCCATTTCACAAGCGATTTGTCCTCGTTTGCCGCGAGAATACGCTCCTCAAGCTCCTTGTTCATCTCGTTCAAATCTTCGAGCCAATCCATTTTTTCTTCAGCCATAATACTCCTCGTTATCTAACCTTATCGGCGTTTTCCTTGACAATCTTCTCGATAACAGCGTCGAGCGGTGAAGCACCGAGGTCGCCGTCCTTGCGTGAACGCAGCGAAACCGTCTTGTCTTCAACTTCCTTATCGCCCACGATGAAGAAGTAGGGGATTTTTTCGAGCTGAGCCTGACGGATTTTGTAGCCGATTTTTTCGTTTCTGTTGTCAACAAATGTGCGAATTCCAAGACCTTCAAGACGCTCGGAAATATTCTCCGCATACTCCTTTGCGCGGTCGGTGATGGGGAGAATGCGAACCTGCTCGGGGCTCATCCACAAAGGCAGCGCGCCCGCGTATTTCTCGATGAGGTAAGCAAGCGTTCTTTCGTAGCAGCCAAGCGACGTGCGGTGAATGATGTAGGGGTGCTTCTTTGTGCCGTCCACATCGACGTACTCCATACCGAATTTCTCCGCAAGCAGCATATCAATCTGAATGGTGACAATCGTATCTTCCTTGCCGTAAACGTTGTGATACTGAATATCGAGCTTCGGTCCGTAGAACGCAGCCTCATCAATACCGATAGTATAATCAACGCCGAGGTCGTCGAGAATTGTCTTCATGGTAGCCTGCGCGGTTTCCCACTGCTCCGCGGTACCTTCGTACTTGTTCTTGGGGTTCGCGGGGTCCCACTGCGAGAAGCGGAACGTGCAGTCCTCGAGCATTCCCACGGTGTCGAGGAAGTATTTCGCAAGCTCCAGGCAGCCCTTGAACTCCTCCTCAAGCTGTTCGGGACGCAGAATATAGTGTCCCTCGGAAATAGTGAACTGACGAACACGGATAAGTCCGTGCATCTCGCCGCTGTCCTCGTTTCTGAAGAGCGTGGAGGTTTCGGTGAGGCGCATCGGCAGGTCGCGGTAGGAACGCTGTCTGTTCAAAAATACCTGATACTGGAACGGGCAGGTCATCGGGCGCAGCGCGAAGCACTCCTTGGTTTCGTCATCGGGGTCGCCCATAACGAACATTCCGTCAAGGTAGTGGTCCCAGTGTCCCGAGATTTTGTACAGCTCGCGCTTTGCCATATACGGAGTTTTGGTGAGCTGGCAGCCGCGCTTGTATTCCTCGTCCTCAACCCAGCGCTGGAGTATCTGAATAACCTTTGCGCCCTTGGGGAGGAGAATGGGCAAGCCCTGTCCGATATAATCAACGGTTGTGAAAAATTCGAGTTCTCTGCCGAGCTTGTTGTGGTCGCGCTTTTTCGCCTCTTCAACAGCGGTGAGGTGCGCGTTCAGCTCGTCCTTTGACGGGAAAGCGGTGCCGTAGATACGGGTGAGCATTTTGTTCTTCTCGCTTCCGCGCCAGTATGCGCCGGTTACCGAGGTGAGCTTGTACGCTTTAACGGGCGAAGTTGACATCAGGTGAGGACCCGCGCACAAATCGGTGAAATCGCCCTGCTTGTAGAACGAGATGTTCTCGCCCTTGTCGGCGTGCTCCTTGCAGAGTTCAACCTTATAAGGCTCGCCCTGCTCCTCGAGGAACTTAACCGCCTCATCGGGTGCGAGAGTAAACTGCTCGATTTTTATGCTCTCCTTGACGATTTTCTTCATCTCTGCCTCAATCTGAGCGAGAGTTTCGGTTGTGAAGGGAGTGTCGGTGTCGAAATCGTAGTAGAAGCCGTTGTCGATAGCGGGGCCGATTGCGAGCTTCACATTCGGGAACAAGCGCTTAACAGCCTGCGCGAGAATATGCGAAGCGGTGTGATTGAACGCGCGCTTTCCCTGTTCATCGGCGAAAGTGAGGATATTGAGCGCGCAGTCTTTCTCGAGCTTGGTTCTCATATCGCAGACCTTGCCGTCAATTTCCGCAGCGCAGGCAGTCTTTGCAAGACCGAGCTCTCTTGCTGCGTCAAAAGCGGAAATTCCCGCTTCGAACTCTTTGATTTCCCCGTCTTTGAGTTGTACTTTAATCATAATAATTCCTTTCCGATAAGCTATACAAACGCCTATCCGACAAATTTTGTGCTTTGATTATTGTTTGCAAAACACTTATACATTATTATTCTACAACTTTTCAATCAAAATGTCAAGACAAAGCCCGATTTTTTGATAAAATTAGCCAAAATTTTCCGAAAGCACTTGACAATCGGCTTGAAATGTTATAAAATAAAGTCGGATAGGTGTGAGCGGAAAATGATTTTCGCATTATCGGGAATGCTGAGAAGATTTTGAAGCGAGCGCGTTGTCCAAACGTTTTCCGAGGAAATATTCTCGGGGAACAGCAGACGCGGTAAATTGGTTCCTAGCGCAGTACGGAGCTGTAAGCCGAGCGGAGAAGACGTTCAGGTTCACGGCTTTGATTGGGTAAACCTGCCGATTTAAGAGCGTTGTGTCACGGCAAAAGGCGGCTGTATCACGAGAGGTTTCTTCACAATCGCGATACAACCGCTTTTTTATGCGATTTTTTGACAGCTTTTCGGTTTCGAGAAGCTGTTTTCCTTTTAGCTGAAAGCGTTGGCGATAAGCTCGGTTTTATCGTGGGGCTTGCTTTTCGTTGGCGATTTGCCGAGTTTTACCGTTGGCTGACTTTGCGGGAGGCGCAGGCAATTTCGGCGGCATCGAACCGCCGAAATTGCGCGGGTGAAGCCGCGCTTAAAGCTTGTCGATTTCCAAATCCGGTTCGGCGCGGCTTCACCCGCACTTTGAGCGTGCCTGTTCCACGGGACGGGCTTTGATTTATGCGCGCTCTCTTGCGATTTTTCGGGCATCGAACCCGAAAAATCGCGCGGGTGCAGTCACAACCTTTTAAAAGGGAGGTTGTGACTGCACCCGCTTTTCTGCCGAGAGTTGTTGTCAGGCTTGGTTTGTGGGATACGAGCTCTCCGGCATTTTCGGCGGCGTCGAACCGCCGAAAATGCGCGTTTTTGTCAAACTTCGTTTTCCAAAAACGCTTGGGAGAAACCCCTCGGGTTTTCCCCCAAGCCCCTTTCCTCAAGGGGGAAACTCTTGTTTCCCCCACAATAAAGCGGATTTTTGCGTAAGCAAAAAACGCAAAGAGGAAAACGAAGTTTTCCTCAAGCCCTTTGCGCTTGCTGTCGCGTTTTGCGCGGCTTTGCCGCGAGTGCGGCGCTTCGCGCCGAGTGCCTCCGGCGGCCAAGAACCTTTTTCTGAAGAAAAAGGTTAGGGAAACCGAAGGTTTCTCGGGGACATTCCAAAAAGACTTTATTCGCTTCGCGCGAAACTCTTGGTTTGCCAAAAATAACCCGCCCTGTTCGTTCAAGGCGGGTTTGATTTAGCTTACTTTTTCAGCTTCTTCTTGCCGATTTTGATAATCTGAAGAATTGCGGGGTTGAGTACGAGATTTACGCCAAGCTCAATGAGGAAGTTTATTCCCACAAGCCCGACAATCATATACACAAATGTATTCTCAAAGCCAAGTCCCGCTCCCCACTCGGAAACCGTGTCGAAGAAGAACAGCCGGCAGCCGAGAAGGAAAATTCCCGTGTTGACAATCGGCGCGGTTATCGACGAAATCAAAACCGCAGCAACCTGATTTTTCTTCGCGATAAGACGATAAACCAGTCCCGCGCAAAATCCCGCCATTGCTCCCTTAACAAGCACGGTCGCAATCGTTCCCGCAGGGTTAATCGTGAGAAAAGCCGCCGCGTCGCCCGTGAGCAGAACCGCCACTCCGAATACAAATCCGAGCCACGCGCCCGTTGCCTTACCGTAAAGTGCCGCTCCCACAACTATGGGAACAAGTGTGAGCGTAATGCTGAACGCGCTGAACCTCAACGCCATCGAAACAAACTGCAAAACAACTACAATCGCTGTCAGCAGACCTATTCCGACAATAGTCGAGGTCGTGATTTTTTTGCCCTTTGAGGGCGTGTTTTTTGTGTTTTCCATTGAAAACTCCTTTGCTGGCGCTTGAATCCTCTTCAATGCACCGCGGGTATATATTTACGGGAAAATCCCGCAGACCCCTTGTTTAACGGTTCTTTTTGTAAATTGCCAGAAGCCCGTTTAAAATAAGGTTTTCATCAAGAATAAACTCGGTTTTGCAAAGCGGGTTGATGACCGAGGAAAAACCGCCCGTGGCAACAACCGTGCACTTTTCGCCCATTTCCTCCTCAAAACGCTCAACCATTCCGTCAAGCATAAAAGCGTTTCCGTAAAGCAGCCCCGAGCGCATACAATCAATAGTGTTCGTCCCGATAACGTTTCGAATAGGCTCGCCCGAAACCCCAATTAACGGCAGCGCCGCAGTTTTCGAGGAAAGCGCTTCGGCGGAAATTTTGATTCCGGGAGCGATAATTCCCCCGATAAACGCACCCGTTTTGTCAACGGCAAAAATTTTTGTTGCCGTGCCGAGGTCGATTATGATAACGGGCAGCGGATAGTTCTCCTTTGCTCCGACAGCGACCGCAACCATATCCGCACCCAAAGAAGCGGGTTCGTCAATCTTTATATTAAGTCCGGTTTTCAAGCCGGGACCTACGGTCATCACACGGCAGCCGCAAATCTTTTCGATAGCAGGCTTAATCTGGACGGTGACCGGCGGCACAACCGATGACAAAACCGCGCCCGTTACGGATTTCGGGGAGATTTCGTAAAGGCGGAGAATATCCGCGAGAGAAACGGCGTATTGGTCCTCCATACGGTAATTGTCGGTGGAAATCCGCGACTCAAAGACAAGTGAGCCGTTTTCGTCAAAACAGCCGATTGTAGTGTTGGTGTTGCCGACATCGATAGTTAAAATCATAGTGACCTCCGTTATATAAAGCGTGTGCCGTTATTATGCGCAAAATTCGCGAAAAAAGCCAATGCCCTTGTTAAGCAAACACATTATACCACACAAACAATTTTTTGTCAAGAACAACAGCTTCAATATCAAGTTTTATCGCCAGTCTGCAATATTCACAAAAAAACGATTTATTACTTCGACATTTTTTGTCAATGATAACAAATGCTTCAAATCACGGATTTGTAAAATATCGCAAAAAGTTTACCGAAA
>SFLN01000169.1 GCA_004554555.1 [Eubacterium] saphenum
TTTTTGACGAGAAACTCTTCTGAAAGGTTTTCATAGCGTCGTCGGTTTCTTCGAGTGAGTTGTCGTAGGAAAACTCGGCGATGATTTTCGTTTGTTTTTTGGTTTTTTCCTTTTTTGCAAGCTCCTCGGCTTTCAAATCGGGCAGCAGTCCGTTAGAAATATCAATCACCTCTTAAAAAACAAGTTAAATATCAAGATTTTCCGCGAGCTTAGCATTTGTTTCGATAAACTGCCTGCGCGGTTCAACCTTATCTCCCATAAGAATTGTCATAATTTCGTCAGCCTTAGCCGCGTCCTCAACGGAAACGCGGAGCATTGTGCGGGTTTCGGGATTCATTGTGGTTTCCCAGAGCTGCGAGGGGTCCATTTCACCAAGACCTTTGTAGCGCTGAACCTCGGTTTTTCCGCCGTCTGCGCCGAGCTGAGCAATAAACTCATCGCGTTCCTCATCGGAGAACGCATAGCGAACCTGTTTGCCGCGCGAAACCTTGAACAGCGGCGGCTGCGCGATATAAACGTGCCCTTCCTCGAGCAGCGGGCGCATAAATCTGAAGAAAAACGTGAGCATAAGCGTTCTGATATGCAGACCGTCAACATCGGCATCTGCCATTATAATAACTCTGCCGTAGCGCAGCTTACTTATATCAAAATCCTCGGCAATTCCTGTTCCGAGCGCCTTTACAACGGGAGAGAGCTTTTCGTTGTTGTAAACCTTATCGGCGCGCGCCTTTTCAACATTCAGCATTTTGCCCCAAAGTGAAAGAATAGCCTGAAAACGTCTGTCTCTTCCCTCTTTTGCAGAACCGCCCGCCGAATCTCCCTCGACGATATAGATTTCGGTATGCGTGGGGTCAGAATCGGAGCAGTCCGCGAGTTTTCCGGGCAAACCGTTCGAGTCCATAACGGACTTGCGCTTTGCTTCCATAGCCTTTTTCGCGGCGTCACGCGCAGCCTGCGAGTTTATCGCCTTGTTCATAATAATCTGCGCGGTTTCGGGGTGCTCCTCGAAGTAATAGGTGAGCTGCTCCGTGGCGATTTTGTAGACTGCGGGCTGAACCTCGGGATTTCCGAGCTTGCCCTTAGTCTGTCCCTCAAATTCGCACTCGGGGAGCTTAACGGAGATAATCGCGTTTATCGCCTCGCGGATAGCCTCGCCGCTGAAGCCGGTAAACGGCTTTTCTTCCTCGCCCTTTTTGGCAGCTTTCTTCTTAACCTTATTTTTCTCGTTGTTTTCCTTATAAGCCTTTGCGTAGTCGTTGATGACCTTGTTGAGCGCACGCTTAAAGCCAAGCTCGTGCATACCGCCCTCGCCTGTATGGATATTGTTGGCGAAAGAGCGGAAAATCTCGCTGTTGAAGTCGTCCGTGTACTGGAACGCGATTTCAACCATAATATCGTCCACATTGCCCTTGAGATAGATGATATCGGGGTGCAGGACATTCGCACCGCGCTTTTTGTTCAGCCACTCGATATAAGAGCAAATTCCGCCCTCGTACTGGTAGGTTTCATCTATGCGATTATTTTCATCTCTCAAATCGTGGAGCGAGATTTTAAGCCCCGCGTTGAGGAAAGCCTGTTCTCTCAGACGCTCTTGAAGCGTTTCAAAATTGAAAACGGTCGTGTGGAAAATCTCGCCGTCGGGCTTGAAGGTAACCTGCGTTCCCGTGTGGTCGGTTTCGCCGATAATTTTGATTGGCTCGGTGTAAGTACCGCGGTCAAAGCGCTGAAAATGAACGTTTTTGCCGTCGTGAATTTCAACCTCGAGCCACTCCGAAAGCGCGTTTACAACCGAAGCGCCGACGCCGTGCAGACCGCCCGAAACCTTATAAACGCCGTTGTTGAACTTACCGCCTGCGTGAAGCACGGTAAAAACGAGCGTAGCCGCGGAGATGCCCTCGGCATGGTTTATACCCGTAGGAACGCCGCGTCCGTCGTCGATAACGCGGATAACGTTGTCGGGAAGAATAGAAACGTCGATATTTTTGCAGTAGCCCGCGAGCGCCTCGTCAATAGCGTTATCGACGATTTCGTACACGAGGTGATGCAGACCGCCCTCGCCTGTCGAGCCGATATACATACCGGGGCGCTTGCGCACGGGGTCAAGACCTTTGAGGACTTGGATATCGTCGCCGTTATAGCTCTTGTCAACAACGTTTTCGTTTTCAGCCATAAAAATACTCCTATCAAAAAATCAAACTCACCATATTATATATAGTATACCACAAAACCGCATAAATTTCAAGCATTTTACGGCTTTTATCCGTAATTTTTTCATCAATTTTCGCGCGCCCGAAGAGCGATTGTGCGGTTGGAAACATTCGAGATAAAGACATTTTTTTCTGTGACGATGAAGCTCTTGGGCATATCGTTGGAAACGTTTACAACAATACCCTTTTTCTGGCAAAAATTAAGAAACTCCGCGGTTGTTCGGCTCACGGAGCATTCTTCTATATCGAAAATGCTTAAACATTGTGGAAAACTCCCGAAAATCCAATCAGATTTCCAAAAATTTACCATTTTCGACATTCCAAGCCTTGCCTCCGCTCATTGAAGAGAGGTCGTTTAAATTACAGCAAGTAATAAAAACCTGACTTTTTTCAATATGGTGAATAATATAATCGCGCCGAACGTAATCAAGCTCGCTGAAAATATCGTCGAGAATAACCACAGGGTTGGTTTTGTTCTTTCGCCGGATAATTTCCGCTTCGGAGAGTTTAAGGGCAAGAGCGGCGCTCCTGAGCTGTCCCTGCGAGGCAAAATCGCGCGCGGCGAGACCGTTGACGAAAAAATTCACATCGTCGCGGTGAACGCCCGCCAAAGTGTAGCGCAGCTTCATTTCCGCAGCGAGATTTTTCTCCAGCTCTTTCTTATAAATCTTATACAATTTGTCAACATCATCAAAATTTATACTATCCGTCTTAAAAACCGAACTTTGATAATCCATATCAAGCGTTTCCGAACCGCTCGTAAGCTCGGAGTAAATCCCCGCGGCACAGCTTTTCAAAAAGTTGAAGTATTTCAGCCGCCCGTAAGTGACGTTTATTCCCTCTGTCGCGAGAATTTCGTCCCAAGCGGCGACCTGAGCAGCGAGTTCCTTTTCGCTACCAATAAATCCACTAAGTATATTATTGCGCTGTTTTAACGCTTTGTTATATCTCGACAGTTTTTTCAAGTGCGTTTTCGTTTGCATAAGCGCAACATCATCGAGATAATTCCGCCGAAGTTCCGGCGCACCCTTGATTAAATTCAAATGTTCCGGTATAAAAACGACATATTTCAACACTCCGTATAATTCCGCAGCGTCTTTCATTTTGATATCGTTGTATTTTATCTCAACATTATTTTTACAAACAGTATAATTTATGACATTTTTACGCTCGGTAATATCATCACGAAATTTCAGCCGCACCAAAACCTCAGCTTTCGGGTCATCGGCGGGAACAAACTGCGAAAAACGAACACGTCGGAAACTCCCCCCAAGGCAAACCGAGATTGCTTCGCAAAGGTTGGTTTTTCCCTGGGCGTTTTTTCCGACGAAGATGTTTAAATTTGGGTCAAAGCAGATTTCCGCTTCTTTGATATTGCGAAAATTGCGCAGATAGATTGAGGTTATATACATTACTCCGATTTTTCCTCGGCAGCCTCCTGCTCG
>SFLN01000048.1 GCA_004554555.1 [Eubacterium] saphenum
CGGGTAATAGCTATGTCTGAGAGCGCTGTTTTGGTCTATTTTCTCCGGAGAACCCTGATACATTGACATAATATAGCCGTCATCGTCCTTGTAACCGTTCATCGTGATTTGCTCGGCTGTGCTTTTGCTATCGGCAAACCACGGTTCATTTCCCGGACCGAGATTGTTTTCGGGGAAAAGCAAAGCCGCCCAGCAGTTTTCGCCGTTAATTCCCGTAAACCTTACCTCAAGCGAAGGCTTCGGTCCGATATCGGCAAAAGCCGCCGTTGATAAAAGCGTCGCCGAGATAATCAGCGCGATAACAACCGAAAAGATTTTATGCGCAAGTTTCATAGAATGTCCTTTCTAAAATGCTTGTCCGTATGAATTGCTGAAATGTTAATCCGTGAATTATTCTTTATCGGCTTTTCCCGTTTCTTCCTCCTGCACCTCCTCGTTATCCTCAAACAAAATATCGCACAAGTGCTCCTCGCTCTCGACAAAGCAACACGCGTCCTGCGCGTAAATCACCACAACCTTCTCGCCCTTCGGTATAAACCGACCGTTTGCCGAAACCGCGCGGAAAATGTAGTTCCTTGAGCCGTGCCGCACCTCGATTACCCCAAAGCCGTCCGTTTCAACGTCCTCGACAACCTTTCCCGTAAGCTCGCAAAGCTCCTCGTCATTTGGCTCGGCGCTCTTGTGGAATTTTAGGTAAATCGGCGAAAAAACCGTGCTTATCAGGAAGTTGAAGAAAATTCCCGCAACCGGCGCAAACAACAGCGAAATCCAGCCCGTCATTCCCGCCAGGTCCATAAACAAGCCGCTCAGCGAACCGGTAAACACCAGAATTACCAGCCGCAGCATATTCTTCGGGAAAACCGTCTGCCAGAGGTTTTTCTCCTTTTTATTCGTGAAAAGCTCGCTTGTGTCGGGGAAAAGCGTTTTCCCGAAAAACACCTTCGCAATAACGTGCGCGAGAAGGTACACACCCGACAGGATTATCAGAACGATATAAAATGGTCTCAATCCTTCACCTCGTCGGAAATCAGCTCAATTCTCACCTTGTTTATCCGAAGCTCGGCGGTTTCGAGCACCGTCACCTTAAACCCGTCGGAGCTTGTTGTATCGCCGTTTTTCGGGATACTGCCGAACAGCTCCAGCACCCAGCCCGCGACCGTATGCGCTTCGCTGTCGATTTCAACCTCGATTTCCCTGTCCGCAAAATATCTGCGCAGACTGCCCAGCGAAACCTCGCCGTAAGCCTCGTAAACGACGTCCGAAACAGCAGTAATCGGGCTTTTAACCTCGTCGCTCTCGTCCCAGATTTCGCCGACAAGCTCCTCGAGCAAGTCCTCCATCGTAACTATTCCGAGCGTTCCGCCGTGCTGGTCGAGTACCACGCACATGTGGCACTTTTTCTTCTGCATTGTCCGCAGAACCTCGGAAATTTTCAGCATGTGCGGGAAATAAACCGTTTCCTGCACAACATCGCGAACCATCAGCTTGTCGCGCTTTTCAACGTATTCCTTCAGAAAATCCTTCTGGTTGATTACACCTATTATATTGTCCAGCGTTTTTTCGTAAACGGGCATTCGCGAATACTGCTCGCTCAAAAACTTTTTGCAGACATCGGTTGCGTTCTCGTTGACCTCGGCGGCAACTATTCGCACGCGCGGCGTGATAATCTCGTCAACCGTTGTTTCATCGAACTGCAAAGCTGACCGCACGAGATTGCTCTCCTGCTGCTCGAGAACACCCTCGTCCTCGATTTCATCGATGATTGCGATAAGCTCTTCCTCGGTTACGCTCACGGACTTTTTGCTGCGGAACAGCTTCGCCACGCCTTTTTTCAGCAAAATAAACAGCGCCGAAAACGGAGTGAAAATTATCATCAAAAACGAAATTATCGCAGAAACCCCGATGCAAACGCCCTCGGCGTGGTCTTTGGCAATGCTTTTCGGCATAACCTCGCCGAAAATCAGCACGACAACCGTTGTCGCAATTGTCGAAACAAGCGAGCCGTACTGCTCGCCGACCAGCGCTATGCAGACGATTGTCGCGATAGACGAGCAGGCGATGTTTACGATATTGTTGCCGATGAGTATCGTCGTAAGCGCCTTGTCGTATTTCCCGAGTATTCGCAGCGCTCTCGCAGCGCCGCGGTGACCGTTGTCCGCCATATTTTTCAGGCGGATTCGGTTAACGCTCGAAATTGCCGTTTCCGACGCCGAAAAAAACGCCGAGAACATTATCATTGCCACTATTACTATTATGTTTGCAACACTCATAGGTCAAAAAGCGCTCTCCTTAAAGCGCGTATTTCTTTATGCAGCGCGTCACGCCGCCGCTGTTGTTGTCGGGCGCGATAAACCGGCAGAGCTTTTTCACGTCCTCGTGACCGTTTTCCATACAAAAGCTGAAGTCAGCCGCAGCCAGCATATCCACATCGTTGAAATAATCCCCGAACGCCATTGTTTCCTCGCGGGTTACGCCAAGCGTTTTCTGGAGCGCTCGGAGAGCCGTGCCCTTGCTCACGCCGCCCGCCATCACGTCCATCCAGATTTCCCCCGAAGCCTGAACGTTCAGCTCATCGCCGAAAATCCCTTCAAGGAACGGCTTTCCGTGGTGAAGCGTTCCCTTTTTATCGCACACGGCAATCTTGTAAATCGTGTCCTTAACATCGAGAAAATCCTTGACGGGCGTGTGGAATTTGTAAAATCTCCCGACCTCGTTCGAGAAATCATCGCCCATATCAAGGTGATAAACGCCGCTTTGCGCGCAAACCACCAGAATAAAATCCTCCATTTTCGCGCACACCGAAACCAGCCTTTCGTACACGTCGCGCTCCAGCGGGAAAACGTTGGTAAATCTGCCGTTCAATACGGTTGCGGCGCCGTTGTCGCAGATGAACGAGAGCTTTGCGCGGTATTCCTCGGGAAACAGATGTTCAAGCGCGGTGTAAGTCCGCCCGCTTGCTACGGTGAACGTAATCTTCTTCTCAATCAGCTCGTCAAGAACGGGAAAAAAATCCTCGGGAAGCCGCTTTTCGTTGTCAAGAAGCGTCCCGTCCATATCCGAAGCTATCAGCCTTATCATAGAAATCTCCTAATTTTTACCATTAATTTAACAATCCCTTGTGCTTATCGGCGAGAATATCGTCCGCGAAAACCCTCGCGCCCGTGCTCTTGACCGCTTTCAGAAGCTCGTCGAAAATGTCCTCGGGAAGCTCCTCGTTTTTCATCATCTTCTCAACCGCCGAAACGTAAGCGTGCCGCATAAACTGCGCGTCCTTGAGCCGAACCCTCGTCTGCACCCTCTCGCCCGTGTCGCCGTTTGTCAGCATTCTTATGTCGTTGTCAAGAATTTCCATAAGCTGAAGAACGCTGTCCTTGCGTGAATTTTTGAAGATGTACTTATTATAAATAGACGCTCGGCACATCGCGCCCGCGTTCAGCTCGGACGGGATTGTGTCGTAAACCGACATCAGCGTGAAAACGAAATCCTCGAAGGACGCGAATTTCCCGTTTGAACCCATCGAGAGCGTCAAGCTGTCCGCGTTCGCGAAAGCAAACCTCACGGCGCTGTCCACGGCGGTTTTCTTTGCGTTCATCGGGCAAAAATCAACCGGCACGGTGACATCGTTTTTCACGCGCATAACATAAGCCGAAGCCTCCGCGGGCGTGAACAAATCGTAGCTCCCGCAAAGCCTTACCAGCGCGATTTCCCCGTCAACCTGCGCCTGCGCAAACCGAACCGCGCGCCCCGGCAGGCTGTCCATCACGGGAAGCTCCAGCATAAGCGGGATTTTTGTCGAAATTTTCTTCTTTAAATCGGGAAAGGCTATCAGCACATAATCAAAGTCAAAAACCTCCGTCAGCCGCATAAACATCGGGTCAACAAGCCGGAAAATATACCCCACGCCCTTCGGCAGCTCGCGCATTTTCATAACGGTGCGGAAATCCAGCTCCACATACTTCACGCCCGCCGCCGCAAGCATTTCGATATAGTTGTAGATATCCTCGCTTTTTGCGTTATCGAAAAGAGCGTTTGTGCAAAGACTGTTGTCGGTGATAACCGTTTTCATTTTCAAAATCCTTTCAAAAAACCGTGAGAACTCATTTCTCAGCTTATCGCAATTCCCCGAACAAAATTTCTTCGGTAATAATCGGTGGTGATATCAACGCTCCAGACCTTGCTCTCGCCGTTGTGCGTTATACAAGCAATCATCTCGCCGTTTCCGGCGTAAATTCCGCCGAAGCTCACATCGCTTTGACCGTCGTCGGAGAAGAACACCAAATCCCCCGCCGCAAGATTTTCATAGGTCTGCCTAGCCCCCCACTCGGACTGCGCGATTGTACCTCTCGGGCAAGTGAGGAAGCCGTTTTTCCGCATAACGTAATAGATAAAGCCCGAGTTGTCGAAGCCGTCGGGTGAAGCGCCGTTTTCGACATAAGGCGTGTTTATCAGCGAGTACGCCATCGCCACGATATTTTTCGCAACCTCGCTGCTGTGACCGTCGCCGGGGCGGTGATTTGAGGTGTTATCGGAGGGATTGTGCGAATTGTCGCTGTCATAAGGCACGCTTATGCTGTCCGACGAGTTATGAAAATCGGAGGGCGTGCCGCTGTCGGACGGCTGGCTGATTATTATCACCAGAGCGATAACTCCCAGCGCCGCCAAAACCACGGCAATAATTATAAAAATATTACTCTTCATTTGTTCTCCCAGCTGAAGCGTTTTTCAAAATTATCCGCATTTTCAAGTCTTGTATTATCGTATGAAAAACACCTGCCGAAATTTCACTTACATCGGCAAAATTGTCAAAACGTCGTTTACAATCGTCACTCGGGAATGCTTCGCAGCCTCGGTTACATCAAGCGTGAGGAAGTTTATGCAGAACTTAACCCCGGGATAAATCACACCGTTGCACACGGCGCTCAGGTTATCCCTGTCCTTGATGTCCTCGTCTAGCTTTGCTATCAGCTCTTCAAGCTCCGTTTTCCTCATCGCGTAAAACAGCTTGTTCTGCATTTCAATGCGCTGCTGGCGCTGCTGTTCGTCATAGAGCACGCCGCCCTGCATATTCTTTCGGTTCTTGAGGAACGCAAGATTTTTTATCGAGAGGTCGTAAATACGCGTAGCCTCGCTCAAATCCGACTCAGCCTCGCGGCGTCTTGCGAAAAGCACCGAGCCGTCGCCGATATTAACCTCGGTGGGCGTGTACTTTTCCGAGCCGATTGTGCCAGCGGTTATGTCGTGCATTGACGTGATTTTTCCGCCCGCGATAACCCCGCGCGGTCCCTTCGCAGTGAGCTTTCCGTAGCAGAAAACATTGCAGAACGCGAACTGCTTGGACGAGATATCGCCCTTGACAAAAATCTCCGAGTTCTCGCAGAAACCGATATCCGCGTCGCCGTTGCAGTTGACCTTGGAGTTTATGCACCCGCCGACAATCGAAAGATTACCGCCCGCGCTGATTTCACCGCCGAAAACGCTGCCGTCGATTTTCACGTTTTTGCCCGCGTTGACGGAAAAACCCTCCATAACGTTGCCCTTGATATGAACGTCGCCGAAAAAGCTGATATTTCCGACGGAGATGTCGAGGTCGGTCTTTATCGTAACCGCCTGTTCAACGTGAAAACAGCCGCCCGCGAACACAATATGCCCATCGCACGCAGATACGATATTCTTGCCGTCGGTGGTCACGAGCGTGTTTCTGCCGAGGGAAATTTTTGCCGGAACTCCCGCTTCACCGGGAATTTCCTGCCCAAAAACATTCTTGCCGGGCGTTCCCTCTTCGGGCTGAACTATATCGGCGACAACCTCGTTTTTGCGTATCGGAACGATTGAGTTCAGCTCACGGTAATCCGCAATTCCAAACTCGTCCTGCACGGGCTTGAGCTTGTGCTCCTTATCGAAGCGGAAGCTGATATAGCCGTTTGCGCCCTTTTTCGGGGGTTTATATTCGGCAATGCATGTCGGAACGCCGTAAAGCCGCTCCTCGACAACCTTTTTGACAATCTTTTCATCAACGCCGAAAACGATGTTCTGCTTTTTCAGTTCTTCCTTAACCATCTGAACTGTTGCTTCTTTACCGCCGTTTATGGGCGGGTGAACAGTAAGGTTTACGCTTTTTCCGCCCGAGTCCACGGTCAAATCAATTCGGCAGTCAACAACGGCGGTTACCTCTTTATTCTCGGAATTTCCGTTGTTTTGTGCGTTTTCGCTGTTATTATTTACATTTTCAGCCATAAAAACACCTGCCTTTCAAAAACTGTCTGTTTCTCATATTTTCTCCAAAATGCCGATGACCTCGTCCAACGAGCCAGCCTTTGCAGCGATAATTCGCGAAAGCTCCTCGTCCGGCTCGGTGAGGTCGGGAACCATAATCGTTTTGCAGCCCGCCGCCGCTGCTGATTTCACACCATTCGGCGAGTCCTCAAGCGCCGCGCACTCCGACGGTTCAAGACCAAGCTCGCTCGCGGCGTAAATATAGATATCGGGCTTTGGTTTGCCCACTTTAACCATTGTCGCGCAAATAATTTTGTCAAAATAACCGAAAATTCCCGTTTCTTTCAGATATTTTTCGGCGCGTTCATAATCGGTCGCCGTGGCAACCGCAGCGGGAATTTTGTTCTCATTAAGATATGTAAGAAGCGTTTTCGCGCCTTTTTTCAGCTCAAGTCCGTGTTTCGCGAGGTGCTCGTTCATCAGTTCCATTCGTCTTGAACGGATTTTCAGGTAATCAAAATCATCTCCGAGAACGCTCTTTAAATAAGGTATAGCGAAGCTCCTGTGCATTGAGCGGATATTCAGCGCGATTTCCCGCGTCATATCAAAGCCCGATTCCCGAGCCGCCTCCTGCCAGAACCGCACCAGCAGCTTTTCGGTATCGAGAAGAAGTCCGTCCATATCGAAGATTACCGCCTTAACCATACCGTCCCCCGCTTTTCCAAAAATTCACATAAACATTCATATTATATTTTACCACACTTTTTGTAAAATGTCAATAGATTAAGTTTTTGCACAAAACTGTTTTGTCAAACAAATTTTTTTGAAATTTACTAAAAAAATACTTGAAATTTCTGCAATTGTATGGTATAATTACAAAGTATTGCATTATTATACATTTTGGAGGAAGTTCATAAAAATGAGCATTTTTGAAGTAGTTAGCGCGATTGTATTAATCATCGCCTGCATTTTTATAGTTGTTGTAGTTCTCGTAAAGGACACAAAGACGCAGATGTCCCAGACAATTTCGGGTTCTTCGTCCGACAGCTTCTATCAGAAAAATGCCGGCAGAACCAAAGAGGCTATGCTTAACAAGGCAACCGTTGTTGCGGCGGTCATTTTCTTTGTTCTGGCGATTGCCGTAAACGTCATCAACGTTTACTGGGGCGGCAGCAAAAAAGATGACACAAGCAGCGAGTCTTCCGTTGTAAGCGAGGTTTCGGATTCTTCCGAGAGCACCTCGGACTCATCGGAGAGTTCCGCGGATAGTTCGGCTGAAAGCAGCTCAACGGAGAGCTCGGCAGATAGCAGCTCGTCGGCTCAATAAAAAATAAGCAGGCAGGCTTTTCGTCTGTCTGTTTTTTTCAAGTGTTAAAGAGGAATTTCTATGAACAGTCTTAAAATCAGCGTTTTGAAAGCGCTCTACGAAAACGAGGACGGTCTTTCCGAAAAGGAGCTTGTGAAAAAGCTCGAAATCAACAAGAAAAATGTGAAAAAGCTCGAAGCGGCGCTTGCCGATATGAAAAAGTTCGGCGATTTGTCCAACAAAAAGGGCGTCTGGCGGCTCAAGGATTTTGAGCGGTTTTTCAAGGCGAGAGTTTCCCGAATTAACCCGAAATCCGGCTTCATTACCCGCGAAAGCGACGAGGTTTTCGAGGAATTTTTCGTTCGCGGTAAGGATTTGCGCGGCGCAATCCCGGGAGATATTGTGCTGGCGATGAAAACCGCCGAGGCTTTCGAGGACAGGTCAGCCGAAGCGACCGTTCTTGCGGTGCTTGAGGAAAGCCGGGCGCTTCAGACGGGAATTATCGTTGCCGAGGGAAATCGGCTTATGGTTCTCCCCGACAAAATGTGCGCAGAGCCGCTGTTTATCGCAAAGTTCGGCGAAAAGCAGCTCAAGGTCGGCGATAAGGTTGCGTTCTCGATTAAAAAGCGCGGCTCTCACCACTACGAGCACACCGTTTCCATCGAGGACAGCTTCGGTTCTTCCGAAAACGCCAAGGCAAGCGCCGAGGCTTATATGCTCGTGAACGGGCTTCACACCGAGTTCCCCGACGAGGTTCTCGCCGAGGCGCAGAAGCTCGATATCGACGAGCCCGACGAGGACGAGGTTGCACGCAGACTTGATTTGCGCGGTGAGCCGATTTTCACCATCGACGGCGCGGATACCAAGGACATCGATGACGCGATTTCGATTTCGCGCACCGAAAACGGCTACAAGCTCGGCGTTCACATCGCGGACGTTTCGCACTATGTGAAAAAAGGAACGGCTATCGACAAGGAAGCCTTTTATCGCGGCACTTCAATTTACTACGCAGACCAGGTTGTTCCGATGCTCCCGAGAGAGCTTTCCAACGGCATTTGCTCCCTCAACCCCAACGTTGACCGACTCGCGTTTTCCTGCCTTATGGACGTTTCCAAGGACGGCAAAATCAACTCGTTCCGTTTCGAGAAAACCGTTATCAGGAGCCGCGTCAAGGGCGTTTACTCCGAGGTTAACAAAATTATCGACGGTACGGCGGACGAGCAAATCAAGGAAAAATACGCGCGCGTTATCGATAAAATTCCCATTATGGTTGAGCTTGCGGCAATTCTCGAAAAGAACAGAGCAAACCGCGGCGCTCCCGAAATCGATACCGTTGAAGCGAAAATTATTACCGATGAAAACGGCATTTGCATTAACGTAAAGCCGCGTGAGCGCGGAACTGCGGAAAAGGTTATCGAGGAATTTATGCTGATGGCAAACAACGCGGCGGCTTCTCTCGCGATGAAGGAGCAGTTCCCGTTCGTTTACCGCGTCCACGAGCCTCCCGCCGAGGAAAAACTCCTCACGCTCGGCGATACTTTAACCGCGCTCGGCGTTAATCCCGAGGGCATAAACGAAAAATCCACGGCTGCCGATTTGGCAAAGGTTCTGCGTGACGCAAAGGATACCGAAAAGTACTCCGTCATAAACAAAATCGTGCTGCGGACGATGATGAAGGCGAAATATTCCGACGAGCCGCTCGGTCACTACGGCTTGGTTATGCCCGAATACGCGCACTTCACCTCCCCTATCCGCAGACTTGCCGACCTGTCAATTCACCGCATTCTCACCGATTACGTCTACGCGCTGAACAACGAAAAGCTGGTCAAAAAGTACCAGAAATTCGCTTTCGAGAACGCTCAGCAGGCAAGCGTAACCGAGCTTTCCGCTGTCAAATGCGAGCGCGAGTGTGAGAATTTCTATATGGCTGAATATATGAAAAATCATATCGGCGAGGAATTTGAAGGAATTATCTCGGGCGTTTCACCGAGCGGTATTTTCGTTTGCCTTGACAACACTGTCGAAGGTATGATTTCCGTGACAAAGCTCCCTGCGGGCGACTATGACGTTGCTCACGGCGTTATCCTGACGGGCGCTCCCAACGGAAAGCTGTACACGGTCGGCGATAAGGTTAGAATAAAATGCGAGTCGGTCAGCGTAAACGGCGGTTTTATTGACTTCGATTTCGCAGATAATATAGATGTAGAAGAGAAAGGATTGATTGAAGATGTCTGACAACAAAAAGGAATTTCACGAAATCCCCCGCCCCGAGTTCCCCAAAAGAGCGATTATAACCGGCGGTATGCCCTACGGCAACAAAAAGCTCCATTTCGGGCACATCGGCGGCGTGTTCGTTTTCGCGGACTGCTACGCGAGATTTCTCCGCGACAGAATAGGCGCAGAAAACGTTATTTTCGTGTCGGGAACCGACTGCTACGGCTCGCCTATCGCGGAAAGCTATCGTAAACTCTGCGAGGAAAAGGGCTTCACCGGCACAATCAAGGATTTCGTCAAGGAAAACCACGACGCGCAGAAGAAAACCCTCGACGACTATATGATTAGCCTTGATATGTTCGGTGCGTCGGGACTTGGCAGAACTGCGGAAATTCACGACGATGTTACGGACAAGTTTATTCGCAGACTTTACGACAACGGTCACCTCAAAAAAATTGTCACCAAGCAGTTCTTCGACGAGAAGGCAGGCTGCTTCCTTAACGGCAGACAGGTTGTCGGAAAATGCCCCGTGGACGGCTGTCAGAGCGAAAAGGGCTACGCGGACGAGTGCGACCTCGGTCACCAGTATATGCCCGAAAATCTGATTGACCCCAAAAGTACCCTCACCGGTGAAACGCCCATTATGAAAGACGTCGAGAACTGGTACTTCGATTTGCCGTCCTACAACAAGCTCCTCAAGGAGTACTCCGCGAACATCTCCAAGCAGAAAAACGTCAGAAAGCTCGTTTCCAGCACCATTTCCGAGTTCCTCGCAGACCCCGTTATCCACATCAAAAACGAGCTGCTCGAACAGTACGAAAAGGTCAAGGCGCAGATGCCCGAGCACGAATTTCTCGAGGAAAAGAAAAAGCCGTCGTTCACCATCGCGTTTAAAGAGCTGGACGAGATGAACAAGGCTTGCGAAATTCTCGCGGCGAACGGCATACGCTATCGCACGGGAAAAACGCTTGTTCCGTTCAGACTTACCGGCAACATCGAGTGGGGCGTTAAAGCGCCTATCCTCGAAAACGAGGAGCAGCTCACCGTCTGGGTTTGGCCCGAGAGCCTTTGGGCGCCGATTTCGTTCACTAAGGCAGCGCTTGAAGCCAAGGGGCGCAGTATGGACGAGTGGAAGGACTTCTGGTGCAGCAAGGACGCGCAGGTTTATCAGTTCATCGGCGCGGACAATATCTATTTCTACGGCGTTGCCGAAATGGGTATGTTTATCGCGCTGCAAAAGGGCGAGAATACCGTAAATCCCGCAGACGGCGAAATGCAGCTGCCCATTCTCTGCGCAAACAACCACATTCTCTTCCTCGACAAAAAAGCGTCAAGCTCCGGTGCAATCAAGCCCCCTATGGCAGCGGATTTGCTCGATTTCTACACCCCCGAGCAGCTTCGTATGCACTTCCTCGGCTTAGGTCTGGGACAGCACAGCGTGAGCTTTATGCCCAAGCCCTACAACCCCGCCGCAAAGCCCGAAGACCCCGACCCCGTGGTCAAGGACGGATTTCTGCTCTCGAACGTGTTCAACCGCGTTATCAGAACCTGCTTCTACACCGTTCAGAAGTACTTTGACGGCAATATGCCCGTGGGGGAGGTTTCCGAGGAAATTCTCGCCGAAGCGAAGAAGGCAATCCTCGATTACGAGCGCTTTATGTACCGCTTTGAGTTCCATCAGGCAACCTATGTTCTCGACAGCTATATCAGAAAAATGTCGAAATATTCGTCAAAGGTGCTCGGCGACGCAGACAAAGCCGATGACAACGAAGCGCGCCGTGCCGCTTTGATAAACGTGTTCCACATGATAAGAACCGCGGCTGTTCTGCTCCACCCTATGGCTCCTGCGGGTACCGAGATGATTTTGGAATACTTGCAGCTCGGCGATGATTTCTGGAGCTGGGACAAGATTTTCGACACGCTTTCCGACTTCACGGGCGGCAAAGACCACAAGCTAAAATTCCTCGAGCCGAGAGTTGACTTCTTCACAAAGCACCAAAGCCAGCTTTCCTCGGACAATGAAGAATAATTTCCGCGCTCCTCTTTCGAGGAGCGCTTGTTTTTGGAAAAAGTTTCACACGAATTGCTCAAATCGACCTTTTTCCCCTTGAAATTCCATTCGTTTTGTGTTATAATGTAATTTGAGTTATTGTGCGGGGAAAATCCCGTGAAACAGAGAAAGGCAGGTCATTATGGCTAAACAGAAAATAGCGGTGCTTTTTGGGGGAGTATCAAGCGAACACGAGATTTCACTGATTTCGGCGTACTCGGTGCTTACAAATATTCCTGCCGATAAATATGATGTAATTTGTGTGGGAATTACAAAAAAAGGTCACTGGATGTATTATCCCGGTGAATACGAGGATATTAAAACGGGCGAATGGGAGAACAATCCCGACTGCTGTACGGCGGTTTTAAGCCCCGACGCGCTTCACAAGGGATTAATTGTTATGGGCAACGACGAAGCGTACCTGCGCAAGGTTGACGCGGTTTTCCCCGTTCTACACGGTATGAACGGCGAGGACGGCTCTATTCAGGGACTTTGCCAGCTCAGCGGTATCCCCTGCGTCGGCTGCGATATGACTTCATCGGCTGACTGTATGGACAAATCGGTCACTCACCGTCTGCTCGACGCTGCGGGAATTAAAACAGCTCCGTTCGTCGCGCTTTGCCGGCTGTCGCTTGAGGATATGGCGAAATCAACCGAGCTTGTCGAGGAAAAACTCGGCTATCCCGTCTACATAAAGCCTGCCTGCGCGGGTTCATCGGTTGGCGTTTCGCGCGCGGAAAATGCCGAGGAACTCAAAGCGGGACTTAAAGTGGCTTTTGCTCACGGCACGAAGGCTGTTGTCGAGAAAGAAATCATCGGCAAAGAGGTTGAGTGCGCGGTGCTTGGAAATATCGGCGACCTTCTCGCTTCAATCCCCGGTCAAATCACGCCCGCTGAGGGATTTTACGATTATGACGCGAAGTATAAAAAAGGTACGTCCGTGCTGGATATCCCCGCGAAGATTTCCCCCGAGCAGACCGAAAAGCTGCGTGAAATTGCCAAAAAAGCTTACAAAGCGTGCGGGTGCGGAGGAATGGCGAGAGTTGACTTTTTCGTGAATGACGAGGAAATTATCCTCAACGAAATCAACACAATCCCCGGCTTCACCCCTATCAGTATGTACCCCAAGCTGATGGAAAATATGGGCATTTCGTATCCCGAGCTGCTCGACAGGCTCATTCAGCTTGCTATGGAATAACAGGAAAACGGAGAAAAACATTGGATAATTGTTCGATTACTTTGAATATCAAACAGACCGCCGACGGCTTCACGGACGAGTCGGAGCTGTTTACAAAGGGAGAGTTTCGTCTTCACAAGGGTTCGTTCTTCATCGACTACGACGAGAGCGAGCGCGTATTGGACAACACGGTCTTCTACCTGACCTTTGACGTCATCGGCGCGGCCTTCTCCACGCTGCTGGATCTGGGCATCGGCGCTGTGACAGACCTTGTGGACGGAGCCCTCACCGCCTACGGCATCAATCCCGTGGCCCACAGCCTCGTCATCGACGGCATCTTCACCGGCGTGGGCGGGGTGCTGAGCTTTCTCCCCATCATCGTGACCCTCTTCTTCTTCCTCTCCATTCTGGAGGATACCGGCTATATGGCCCGGGTGGCCTTCGTCATGGACAAGCTCCTGCGGAAGATCGGCCTCTCCGGCCGGAGCATCGTGCCCATGCTCATCGGCTTCGGCTGCTCCGTCCCCGCCATCATGGCCACAAGGACCGTGTCCTCCGACCGGGACCGGAAAATGACCATCCTCCTGACGCCCTACATGAGCTGCTCCGCCAAGATCGCCATCTA
>SFLN01000049.1 GCA_004554555.1 [Eubacterium] saphenum
AAACGTTCTTCGCTACACCTACCCCATCAACCCCGCAGACGTTCCAAGCATAACCTTCGGCGACTCCACAACCAATTTCTGATATCTTCCACTCAATTATTTTTGCTCCCTCGGAAAGCCTTTCGGGGGAGCGGCTTTTCGAAAAAAATCCGCGCTGCACAAACGGCTGTACAGCGCGGATTTTGTCAGTAGAAAAACCTGTTCCCGTCGATATCGATAGAAAGCGTTTGTGTTTCGTGCCACGCGGAGGCGACCATAGTTGAGTTGTAGTAGCAGTAGATGTCATCGTCCACGCATTTCAGCCCCTTGTCAAACACATCGGAAACCGCCTTTTTGCTGCGCGGATTTGCGTAGCTCATTGCCGCGTAGCCGAAGTTGTCGAAGGTTTCGTGCGGTGTTTGGTCGAACAACTCGCAGCCGTTTCTTATGCACTGCGCGGTCAAAATCAGCAGCCGATAATCCGGACACCAGCCCGCCTCGTGCATTACCGTGCGCTCAACCAAATCGCGCTCGCTCTCGGTTAACGCATACGCGCCGTCATAGTAAAACGGCGCTTCGATAACGTCTGTTTCCTTGACAACATCGTACCACTCCCATTCAACGCTTGCGGGAATATCCGGCTCTTGCTCGACAACCGGCTCCGAAGCGGCTTCCTGCGCGAGTTCAAGCTCTTTTGCGGCTTCAAACAGAAATTTTTCGTCAATCTCACGGATTTCCTCGAAAAACGGCTGTTCAACGGCAACCGCTTTGGCGCTTTGCACGCATTTTTCCGAGGAAACGCTCCCGCAGATAAACATCGGAGCTGCCAAAACAGCGGCGCAAAGCGCTTTAAAATGTGATTTGCTCATATTCTTCGCCTTTCAAAAAAGTTTTCAAGACATAGAATATGCGCAAAGGGTGCAAAATAATGATTTTTGCGATTTGTAATTTCTGACAAAAAACCGAGCTTATCCAAAGATAAACTCGGTTTTGTTATTCAACAGCAGCTTACTGCTTGTTCTTTCTGAAAATCGGCTCGGAGCGTCTTCCCTTGGATTTTTGCTCTTTTTCACGCTGCTCCTTTTCGATTTGAGCGCGGCGGCGGGCTTCTTCGATTTGCTCGAGCTTCTGCTTGCTGCTCTCAACCAAATCCAGCAGCATAAGCCGATTGTTGAACGAAGGCTTGTCCAAAACCACCTCGAAAAGCGCGTTCATAAGGCTGTCCGCTTCGGCGTCCGATTTGACGAGCCTGCGCTCGATAAGTTCCTGCTTGGTTATCGCGAGCTGGCTTATTTCGTAGCACTCGCCCGTTTCCATAATCTCGTTAAGCGCGGCAAGGCTTTCGCGGAGCTGAACGGTCTGCTCTGGCTCACTGTCAACCTTTTTGGCGCGGCTGTCGGCGATTTCGCAGAGCAGCAGATTTTTCAAGTCCTCGAAACCAAGCTCACGGATAAGCGCTTTGAGATTTTTTCGCCCCTCGGGGATTGGGTGGTCGTGGTGATAAACCAGCCAGCTTATCTCCTCCGCAATATTTTTCGGGAACTCAAGCCGGCGCATTATCCCCTCGGCAAGCAGGCGGCTTCGTTCACCGTGACCTTTGAAATGCCCGTGACCTTTCGCGTCGATGGACATACAGTCGGGCTTTCCGAGGTCGTGAAACAGCATAGCAAAGCGGATTTTCGGCTCGGGGAGCGCGTACCCGACTGCCTTTGAAATATGCGTCCACACATCGAAATCGTGGTGACGTGAGCGTTGTTCAAGACCGATGCACGGCTCGATTTCGGGGAGAACATATTTGAGGATATCCGCATTCTGTTCAAGAGCGCGAGTGGCGAATTTCCCCATAACAATGCGCTGAAGCTCCTCACGCACGGAAGCGTTGTCCGCGTAATCAAAGCAGGCGACATTTGCGCGCATACAGTCGCGGGTTTTCTCCTCAATTTCGTATTCGCCCTCGGCGCAGTAGCGGATTGCTTCGAGCAAGCGCACAGGCTTTGTGGTAAAGCTGCGCGACATATCGTAAACCGTTTCTGCGACAGGCTTCCCGCCGACTTTGACGTTCACCGTGACGTTTTCCCCGATAGCGACAATCTGCTTGACTTCGCCCGTCAGCGCGGATTTCCCATCGTACAGGTCGATAAGCCCCGTTTTCGGCGAGAACGCCATTGCGTTCATCGTGAAGCCGCGCCGCGCGAGGTCGGTTTCGAGGTCGGTTGCGTACATAATGCGGTTCCCGACAATTTCCCTGCGGTACGGCGAAATCTGAATCACCATTCCGAGTATCGTCACCAGAATTTCCCCGCGCGCCGCGCCCTCCTCCGAGAGCCGATACTCGCGGAACGCGAAAAGTATGTCGTTAATCTCGGCGTTGGTCACGATATCGTAGTCCTGCGGCGAATTTCCCAGCACAAGCTCCCGCACGCACGCGCCGACTATATAAGCCTCAAAGCCTGCGTCTTCAAGCTTTGTGAGAGCCTCGGTTATCTGGTCGGGCAGTATTATCATCTTTTCAGCTCCTGTTAAATTTTTACATTTCTCGTTGTTATCACAAATTAACCTATTTTAATTATACTACTTTACCTCTATTTATTCAAGATATTTTCCGAAAAATTTGTGAAAAGGTGAAAAAATTCACAAAAACACTTGCATTTTGTGAGAAGATATTGTATAATATTATTAAATCGGGGAGAATAACCCGAATATTCTAAATCGGGAGGAAAAATCTATGAAAACTTTCAAGGCGGACAACATCAGAAACATTGTGATGGCAGGTCACGGCGGAAGCGGAAAAACCGCGCTCACCGAGGCGATGCTGTTTAAGTGCGGAATTACCGACAGAATGGGAAATACCGCCGAAGGCAATACCGTCTGCGACTTTGACGATGAAGAAATCAAGAGAAAAATTTCGATAAACGCAGCTATGGCAAATATGGTTTGGAACGACACCAAAATCAATGTTATAGACGCTCCCGGACAGTTTGACTTTATCGGCGGCTTGTACGAGGGAATACGCGCGGCGGAAAGCGTTATCGTCTGCGTTAACGGCAAGGACGGCGTTTGCCCCGGTACTGTTAAGGCGTATAAGCTTGCTGAGAAAATGAACAAGGCGAGAATGTTGGCGGTAACCTGTATGGAGGTTGAAAACAGCGACTTCTACCGCGTGTTCACCGAGATGAAAACTAGCTTTGGTCCGACGGTTTGCCCGATTGTTGTACCGTATGACAAGAACGGTCCCGTTGAAGCTTACATAAATCTGCTCACGATGAAGGCGTACAAATACGACAAGAAGGGTGTTCCGACAGAGGTTGAGATGCCCGCGTCCGAGAACAGAATTGCGGGACTTCGCGCGGCGATGGCTGAGGCTGTTGCGGAAACAAACGAGGAGTTTATGGACAAATTCTTTAACGAGGAGGAGTTCACACACGAGGAGCTTGTAAAGGGTATTCACGACGGCGTGGCAAACGGCACGATTACGCCGGTTGTCTGCTGCGCGAACGACACGCTTTCGGGTGTTGATATGCTACTTGACGCGGTGACCACAATGCTTCCCTCGCCCAACGAGAGAAAGCTCGAGGAAGCTGACGGCAAGGTTCTCGATTATGACGAAACAAAACCGCTTAAAGCGATTGTTTTCAAGACGGTTGCCGACCCGTTTGTCGGAAAAATCAGCTATGTTAAGGTTGTTCAGGGCAAGCTTGCGGCAAAGTCTGTTCCCGTTTCGACAGCGGGCGCGGAGCTGCGTTTCGGCAAGCTCGTGACTGTAAACGGCAAAAAGCAGGAGGAGGTTCCCGAGGTTTGGGCGGGCGATATCTGCGCTGTCACCAAGCTTGACGCAAACACCGGCGACACGCTCTGCGACGCGTCCGATTTGACACCGCTTGCACCGATGGAGTTCCCGAAGGCTTGCTATTTCAGAACGGTTAAACTCGCGGCAAACGGTGACGAGGGCAAGCTCTCGACCGCAATCAGACGTTTGCTCGAGGAGGACAGAACGCTCGAGTATGTCCACAACCACGAAACTCACGAGCGCATTATCGGCGGTCTTGGCGAGCAGCATTTGGACGTTGCCGTGGGCAAGCTGAAGAGCAAATTCGGTATGGACGTGACGCTTCAGGCACCGAAGGTTCCGTATCGCGAGGCAATCCGCAAAAAGGTTGTCATCGAGGCGAAGCACAAGAAGCAGTCGGGCGGTCACGGACAGTACGGTCACGTTAAAATTGAGTTCGAGCCGTATGACAAAGACGAGCTGCTGTTCGAGGAGAAGATTTTCGGCGGCTCGGTTCCGAAGAATTTCTTCCCGGCAATCGAAAAGGGCTTGCAGGAAAGCTCGGAAAAGGGCATAATCGGCGGCTATCCCGTGGTTCGGCTGAAAGCGACCTTGCTCGACGGAAGCTATCACCCGGTTGACAGCTCCGAGCTTGCGTTCAAGACGGCGGCTTCGATGGCTTTCCACAGCTGTATGGAGCAGGCGCAGCCGTATCTGCTTGAGCCGGTTGACTCGTACAAAATTCTCGTTCCCGATGACAAACAGGGCGATGTGATGAGCGTTTTGTCGAAGCGCAGAGGCTCGGTGCTCGGAATGAACAGCGTCGGCGACGGTATGACCGAGCTCACCGCAGAAGCTCCCGAAGCTGAAATGCAGGATTTTGCGCTGGTTTTGCGCCAGATTACGCAGGGACTCGGCGAGTTCACATCGGAATTTGCGCGCTATGATATGGCAGCTGTTACAACTGCTTGATTGTTTTTGTTCATATTTACCTTTTCTTTCTCTTATTTTCCCGCTTGGATTTCCGAGCGGGATTTTTTTGTTCTAACGGGCAGATTTTCCTCATAGACTTTAGCAAAACGGACAAGTCAAAAGGGAGGAATTTCAATGATAACGGCAAAGAAACCGCTGCTTGCAACGATTGCGAAAATCCGCATAACAAAGCCAATTCCTGACATCGCCGAGATAAGAATTCGCGCGGGACGGGAAGCGGCGCTGGTTGATGTTCACGGTGAAACGAGCTATTGCTCCGAGCCGTTTTCGGCAGAGGAAATCGCGGAGGTTTTCGCGGAAATCTGTCGATACTCGGTGTACTCGTTTCAAGGTGAAATCGCGCAAGGTTACGTCACGCTGGACGGGGGAAACCGCGTGGGGATTTGCGGAACGGCGGTGTATAAAAACGGCAAAATCGATTTTATCAAGGATATCTCGGGCTTGAACATACGGATAGCGCACGAGAAAATCGGCTGCGCGGACGAGCTTTTCGAGCGGTTTTTTCGTGGGGGAGCGCGCTCGCTGATACTCGGAGGAAAGCCGCTTTCGGGGAAAACAACACTGCTTCGGGATTTGGCGCGGCGGCTCTCGGAAACTCACCGCGTGACGATTATCGACAGCCGAAACGAGCTTTCGGGGAGCGTTCGCGGAACGCCGTCGTTTGACGTCGGGAGAAACACGGACGTGCTGTGCGGCGCGGAGAAAAGCGATGGGATAATGATGGCGCTGCGGACGATGAGCCCCGAGGTGATAATCTGCGACGAAATCGCCGATGACGAGGAAGCGGTTGAGCGGTGCGCGTTCTGCGGGGTGAAGCTGATTGCGGCGGCGCACGCGGGGAGCATTTCCGAGCTGAAAAACCGCTTTTCATCGACGGGAATTCTGCGTTTTTTCGACTGCGCGGCGATTGTGAAAAAACGCGGCGAGATAAGCGAAACCGCGCTCGGAGAGGAGCTTTGAAATGCGGATTTTTCTTGCTCTGGCAGCGTTCGCACTGTGCGTTTTCGAGGGAGTGCGCAAGAGCCTGTCAATGAAAAAACGCGCGGATTTTCTCGGTGAAATCCTCACAATGCTCTCGAATTTTTCCTCGGAAATCGCGCTTCGTGCGCCGACTTTGGAACAGCTTGTCGAGAACGAAAGCTGCGCGTTTGCACGAGCTGTTGTTGAACGAAAAGCAAATTCGGTTGACATAAAAACCGCTTGGGAAAGCGCTTGCGCGGCTCTTCCGCAAAAGAACGAGGAAGCGGCGCTGCTTGCGGAATTCGGCAAGGCGCTGATTAACAGCGGTGCTGAGAGTGCGAACGAGGTTATCGCGGTGTATTCGGAGAAAATCGCGCGGGTTGAAAAGCACGCGCGCGACGATTACTCACAAAAGGGCGGCGCGTTCAGAAAAATCTGGGCGCTTTGCGGAATCGCGGCGGCGGTTCTGATTATATAAGGACGTTTTATGGAACTTGATTTGATTTTTAAAATTGCCGCAGTCGGCATTATTGTGGCAATTCTGAACCTAATTCTCAAAAAAACCGACCATGACGAGCAGGCGGTAATGCTGACGGTTGCGGGAATTATCATTGTTTTGCTGATGCTCATTCCCGAAATCAAGGAGCTTTTCGAGCTGATACAGTCGGTTTTCGGGTTGTGGTGAGCTATGAATTTCGTGTTTTTATGCGGTCTGGGAGTAATCTCCGCGGCAATCTGCGTGATTGTCCGAAAAATTCTGCCCGAGGGAGCGTTCTGGGTGAGCCTGGCGGCGGGCGTGATAATTCTGGGAGCTGTCGTGGCAATGCTCGCGCCGTCCGTGAAAGCGTTCGCGGATTTGTCCGAGGCGGCGGGAATTGACGGGGAATTTGCGAAAATCCTGCTGAAAGCGCTGGCGGTCTGCTACCTCACAACACTCTGCGCGGGCTGCGCGCGTGACGCGGGAGAATCGGCGATTGCGGCAAAGCTGGAGCTGGGCGGACGAGCTGCCGTGGCGGCAATCTCGCTGCCCGCGTTCACACGTCTTGCGGAGCTTATTACCGCGCTGATTGCGTGATTTCGTGCGGTTTTGTTCAACGGACAAGCGCTTCTCGGCAACGCTCCCCGAGCGTATTGTACAAGCTCAACGAAAGACGGATTTTGCGCAAAATTCCCGATAACAAAGCGGTTCGCGACAGTTTAACAAGGTCAACGAAAAGGACGGACTATGAAAAGATTTTTTGCGGTTTTCGCGCTGGCGGCGGCGCTGTTTTTCACGCTCAGCGGGAGAGCGTTTGCAGACGAGTTCGACTACGGTCGCGAGCAAATCGAACAGGCTCTTCCCGATGACGCGGCGGAAATTCTCGACGAGCGGGACATTTCTCCCGAGAACAGCGGCGCGCTGAACCTCACGTTTGGCGGCGTGCTGAGCGCGCTCTGGGACTTGTTCAAGAGCGAGGCGGGCAAGCCGTTCACGCTTTTTTGCGTTCTAGGCGCGGCGATTTTGCTCACTGCGCTTGCGGAAAGCTTAGCCGAGCAGGGCAACCTGAAAGGCGTGGTTTCGGTTGTGGGAGTTTTGTGCTCGGCGGGAGCGGCAGCCGCGGCGATGAACGACGTGCTCGGCGAAACGCTCGGCGCGCTCTCGGCAACCGCGAATTTTATGCTGGTTTTTATCCCGTGCATTGCGGGAATTGCGGCGGTTCTCGGGCACATAACCTCAGCTTCTGCGGTGAACTCAGCAGCAATTGCGGCAACGCAGCTTTTCTCGCAGCTTGCCGTGAATTTTCTGGCACCGCTTTGCGGGTCGGTGCTGGGGCTGTCGATAGCGGGCGCGGTTCATCCGCAGCTCAAAACCGACAAAATCGGCGAATTGATAAAGAAATTCGTGGTGTGGGGCTTAACGCTGATAATGACGATTTTTATGAGCATTCTCTCGGCGCAGACGCTTGTGGCAAGCGCCTCGGACAACACCGCGATAAAGGCGGCAAAATTTATGGTATCGCAGGGCGTGCCGATTGTGGGCGGTACGATTTCGGACGTTGTGAACACGTTTGGCGGCAGTCTGTCGGTGCTCAAGGGCAGCGTCGGCACTTACGGTATAATCGCGGCGGCGGTGATTTTGTTTCCGTCAATCGCGCGGATTTTCTGCTACAAAATCGCGCTTGCGTGCGCGCAGGCGCTTGCGGAAATGCTGGGCTTAAAGGAGCTGGGAACGCTGATGAAAAGCTGCTGCGCGGTGACGACGATAATTCTCTCGGTGAGCATTTGCTTTCTCTTGCTGAATTTCTCGGCGGTGATTTTGCTGCTTGCGGCAACGAACTAGGCGCGCGTGAAAACCGAAAAACATAAGCGCGAAATCAACTCTCGGTAAACCCAAACCGGCTGACGAAAACAGCTCTTAGCGTTAACCGAGCGGCTTGGACGTTGAAAGGAGAAACGATGGGATTTTTGACAAGTATCTGCATTGCGGCGATTGCGACGGCGCTTTTTCGCTTGCTTGTGCCCGAGAACAAATTCTCAAAGCAGCTCTCCTTGCTGATTGCATGCGTGTTTTTGCTGACGGGAATAACCGCCGCGAGCGGTGCCGAGTTTAATCTCGAGGACTCGGTTGAAATTGGTGAAAACGCTGATTTTATCCGCTTTTCCGAGCAGGTTGACGGGGAACTCAAGCAGAAAATTTGTCGCAATATGGAAGAAAAAATCCGCGCGCTGCTGGGTGAAAACGGACTTTTTCCCGAAGAAGTTCACATAATCGTTAATATTTCGGGATTGTACGGCATAAGTATTAGCGAAGTGAAAGTGATGTTCGGCGGGGAAGAGGCGCTTGAAAAGGCGCAAAATCTTCTCGAAAACGCGCTTTCGGGAGATATTAAAGTAACGGTTGGCACAAAGTGAGGAGCTTATGAAAATTTCGATGACGCGGCTGAAGGATTTTGTTTCGGGGGAAAAAGGGCGGAAAATTCTTCTTATCGGCGGGATTTTTCTGCTGGCGCTCCTGCTGCTCAGCACGCTTTTCGGCGGGAAAAAGGAAACAACGGTTTCCACGAAAACCGAGAACGTTTCCGAAATCGAAGAAAAGCTGGAGCGGCGGCTTTGCGAGCTTATCTCGAAGATTGACGGGGTGGGGGAAGTGAGCGTGATGGTGACGCTGGACAAAACCACGACCGCCGTTTACGAGAAGGACAACAAGCTCGAGGAATCATCGGGGAACTCAGCGGAAAGCTCCTCGAGGGAAACGGAGGTGGTTCTGGCGGGGAGCGCGAAGCAGCCGCTTTTGTCGGGAAATATTATGCCGACGGTTCGCGGGGCGGCGGTTGTGTGCGAGGGCGCGTCAAACCCGCTTGTGCGGGAAAAGGTTGCGAACACAGTCGCAAAAGCGCTTAATATCGGAATTTCGCGGGTTTATGTCACGGATTAATTTTGGGTAAATATCGGCTTTTGCCGTTTTTTGGAGGTTTTGCTATGAAGAGATTGAATATGATTATCGGGAAAAAACAGCTGGTGATTGCATCGCTTGCGGTTGTTCTGGGAGCGGCGGCAGCGATTAACATTGCCATTCAGACGGGCAAAAAGGACGGTGTTCAGCCCGCGCAGCAGGTTAGCGGCTCGAATTACGGTGAAACGACGCTCGTTTCCAAGGACTTGACCTCGGGCGCTTCGGGCAGCGGCTCCACGGACGCTTATTTTGCAAGCGCTCGTCTTGAAAAGCAGCAGGCGCGCGATGAAGCGGCGCAGGTGCTCGCGGTTATGTACCAGGGCGGCGATATGACGGGCGGCGAGCTGGCAACCGTTGCCCAGAACGCAAAGGAGCTGAGCGCGACCATCGAGAGCGAAAACGCGGTTGAAACGATTTTGAAGGCGCAGGGCTTCGAGGACGCGCTGTGCTATATCTCGGATAAAGGCGCAAATATTATCGTGAAGACGAGCGGTCTTGACGCAGCGGGCGCAGCAAAAATCAAGTCGGCGCTGCTGTCCGAGGTTGAGGTTAGTTCGGATAAAATCACCATCGTTGAGGTGAAGTGAGCGGATAATTGCATCGCGAGTTATCCGTTGGATTTACCGCGAAGTGTTTCCCCTCGCGGCTTGACGCATTGCCTTAACTCAATACAAAACGGCAGTCTGTGGTTGAATGCCGTTTTTGTTGGGGTGAAGCAGCGGGCTTTACCGATGGTACGGCTTTGCGAGAGGCGCGGGCGATTTCGGCGGCATCGAACCGCCGAAATCGCGCGATTATGAGAAACTCGTTCCTCGCTTCTCATAATCGCGTTCTGAATTGAAGGTTTACCATCGAGTTTAGGTCGTTCGTCTTTCTTGCGATTTTTCGGGTGTCAAACCCGAAAAATTGGCAAGGGTTGCTGAACTGATGCCTAGTTTTTTGGTAAAGATTGATTTGTGCTAGTGTCCCTTTGGGATTTTACGGCTTCGCCTTCAGTTTTTTACGCTTCGCTCCAGTGCCTCCGGCGGCTTAAGAACTTTTTCTGAAGAAAAAGTTCTTAAGAATTTCAAAAAGACTTTAAGGCTTCGCAGTGCTCGAGTACAACTATGCAAAAAAGCGGGACATTTCGCCCCGCTTTGTTTTTTATGCAGCTGAAGTTGGATTCTTCTCCGGCTTTGTGAAACCGTCGGGGCGCTGTCCGCCCATTCCTCCCATTCCGCCGTGACCGCCCATACCGCCGTTCGCCGACGCGCCGCCGCCTGTTACGCCGATTTCCGCCGTAACCGTTGACAAAAGCGTGTCATTCGCGTAAATCGAGTAGCTCTCTCCGCTCTTGAACTTGTCGCTCGTGAAAATCAGCGAATTGCACTTTTTCGGCGTCGTCGTGCTCATCACAACGTTACCCGAGCTGTCGCGAACCTCGATTTTGCTGTTCTCCGAAACGTCCGCGTAAATCGACAGACAAGGCTGCGAAAGCGTTCCGGGCGCCTGCGCCATTCCGGAGTTTCCGAGCGCAATCAATTCGCCGCCGCTCACCGCGAACGATTTCTCGTAGTCAATCGCGCCGTTTGAGCTGTCCGTCGGCCCGTAAACCACGACAAAACCGCCGCTCAGCGCGATTGTGCCGTTGCTGTCAAGCCCGTCGCCGTCCGCGTTCACCGTGATATTTCCGCCCGAAATCGAGATGTAATAATCCTCGCTGTTTGCGTTAAAACCGAGCAAGCTGCCGTTATCGCCGCCCGCCGCGTTAATTCCGTCATCGGTTGCCTTGACGTTAATTTCGCCGCCGCTTATCTCGATGTTTTTGCCCTCGAGTGCCTCGTAGCTCTTGGAAATGGTGATTTGACCGCCGCTAATCAACAGCGTTTCATCTGCGTGAATACCGTCGTCGCAGGACGAAAGGTTGAGCGTGCCGCTTTTCACGGTGACGTTTCCGTTGGAGTGAACGCTGTCGTCAGCCGCCGTGACGTTAATCTCGCCGCCCGTTATCACAACGCTCGTTCCCGCCTTCAAGCCCTTCATACTGTCGGAGGAGTCGGTTGAAGCAGCGTCCGTTTGAGCGGAAGTCAAGGTTGCTGTTGCCGTTGCGTCGGGAGGATTGAACCCGCTCGGCTTCTCGGGACGCGTCATAGTTCCGTTTTCATCGGGAGGCGTCATCGTGCCAAAATTTCCGTCGGGACGAGTTTTGTTGCCGCCGCGGTTGTCGAAATCGAGGAAGCCGCGGTTTCCGGAAATCTCCTTGTCGGCTTCATCGCCGCCCGATTTTATGTCAATTTTCCCGCCGTTAACCGTGAGCACGGTTTCAGCCTGAATTCCGTCCTTTTCGCTGTTTATCGTGATTTCGCCGCCGTCAATCGTGACGTAGCCGCGTTTTTCATCGGTATCGTGCGTTGATTTAATTCCGTCGCCGCTTGAATTTATCGTGATTTTGCCGCCCAAAACCGTCACATAATCCTTGCCGGTAATTCCGTCATCGGCGGAGTTTATTTCAAGCGTACCGCCTGCAATCGAGAAACCGTCCTTGCACTTCAGACCGTCCTTGTAGTTGCCGTTTATCGTGAGCGAGCCGCCCTCGCCTGCGTTGTAAACGGTATCGCAGCGCGAGAAAACCGCAGCGTCGGGTTCGTCCTCACCCTCGGCGAAGGTGTAGTTTTCGGTATCGGTAAGCGTGTTTTGAGTGCCGCCCGCCGAGATTATCGAAAGCGATTTTGCCTTCTCGCAGTCGATAACCGCGCCGTTTTTGCTGGTCAAGTTAACGCCGTTCAACAAAAGCGTAACTTCATCGTTGTCGGTTGCTTCAATCAGAATTTTCGCGTCGGAGCAGGTGCCGCTAAGCGAGAAAACGCCCGCGCCGCTTATGGTGAGCGTGTTTCCGGAGGCAGCCGCGTTCTTCCCGTCAACGCTGATTTTACCATCGGAGAACTCAACCTTGCAGGTAATCTCCTCGTCCTTGATTTCCGCAGAATTGAGCTTTGTGACTTCGCTTGTCTCGGAGGAGGACTGCGAAACTGCTCCCGATGACGAGGAGCTGTCGTTCGGATTGCCCGTGCTGCTTTCGTTCGAGCAGCCCGTAATTGTGAAAGCAGCCGCGCAAAGTGCCGCGAGCATCTTGAAATTCATATCCATATTATCACCTCATAATACTAAAACTAAAACTACATTTCCTCATGGTTATCGGTCAAAACGCTGCACGAAATGGTGAGATTTCCGTTTCGTGTGCGGATTTTGTCGAGAAATTCCTTTTCCTTGTCGGCGTCCTTTATGACAACCTCGTACCTCAGCTCGTAAAGTGTTCCCATGCTAACCGTTTTGGACATTATCAGACGATAGCTTGAAAGGTACTCCGTGAAAATATCCTTGAAACAGTCCATATAGTTCATATCCTCGGGAATGAGGATTTTGAGCAGCTTTGCGGTTTTTCTGATTTTGAACGCGGGAATAAAGTTGAGCACCGCGAGGATTATTCCCACGGCAACCGCGATGATAACCGCGTAGCCTATGTAACCCATACCGGTTGCCAAGCCGATACCCATCGCGTAGAAAACGTAGCAGAGTTCGCGGGAGGTGCCGGGTGCCGAGCGGAAGCGGACTAAGTTAAATGCGCCCATAACCGCAAGTCCTGCGCCGACCGAGCCGTTAACCAGCATTATTACCGATTGAACGAGAACCGGCAGCACAACCAGCGTTACCATAAGATTTTTTGAAGGGCGCGGGTTGTTGAGCCGATACAAAAGGGAAGCCAAAAGTCCGAGAACTGCCGAGGTCAGCGTGCAGAAAAACGCACTTTCCCCTGTAAGACCAACTGCGCTGTCAATTATGCTTGAGAACATTGTTTTATACTCCTGTTTTGTCGAATTTCGTTAAGATAAATATTTCCGTATTTGGAAAAAGAGCCGCTGTAAATTTTGTTTTCCGAGAGGATTTTCACAAGCCACATCGGAACGCCGCCCGCCGATTTCACTTCCATAATGCGAAACGGCTGATTTGAAAGACGTTCGCCGAAATCGCCCTTGCGAAGGTCAAGCTTGGTTCGGCGGCTGCGGATATTTCCGTCGAAGGTGAGGCGAAACTCCTTGTCGTCGTTTCCGAAGAACGCCTGCCTGTCGTAGCAGAGGACAATCGTGGGTTTCAGCTCGAGCCGCCGTATAAAGTAGTCGGTTTCCTCGAAGACCTGTCGGTTCTGTTCGGTAATCGTTGGCGGTATGCCGTTTGTGATATAGTCGTGAAGCTGTTTGTAGGGCAGCTCCAGCCGCCTTTTGTAGACAACGCCCTTGAATTTTTTCTTTATTTCGAGAAAAGCCTCGGAGTCGTCCGAAACCTTGCCGTAGCCGCGCAGTCGGAGTTTTTCCTTATAAGCGGGCTTGCCGAGGGCGGTTCGGATAACGTCGTTGTTTTGGTT
>SFLN01000050.1 GCA_004554555.1 [Eubacterium] saphenum
TTGCCGGTTCCGTCGTAGAGCCGTTCGAGCGTTGCAAAGCCGAGCGAATTGCCCGGAGCTTCGGCAAAGGCGGTCGTGCCCAACAGGACGATCAGCAGGATACAAATCAGTTTTTTCATTTCAATCAATCCTTTCGCTGATATTGTTCTCAAAGAGTGAATTATTTATCGCAAAAAGATTTATGTAATTATGTTGCATAAAAATTGTCGTAAAGTTTTGTATAAATTTACGAATTATAAAGACGGTTATGTACTTGAATAATCTTTAAAAATATGTTAAAATAATATTAATAATGCAAGGTGTATGCAAATACACAAAAATGAAAGGGTAAGGGGAGCCGCTTATGTCGCAGAAATTAAGCGAACTCATCGACCTGCTTAAAGGTCACCGCGTTTATATACAAACGCACAATTTTCCCGACCCGGACGCGATTGCAAGCGCGTACGGATTGCAGGTGCTGCTGGGGAAATTCAAGATTAAAACCGTAATCTGTCATCACGGAAATATCGAGCGCGCGATGACGGCAAATATGGTGAGCGAGTTTCAGATTGATATGACCGCGGACAGCGAGCTGAAATATATGACGTCCGAGGATTATATAATCACGGTTGACAGCCAGAAGGGAAACGCAAATATTCTCGACCTTATCGGAAACGAGGTTGCGGTTATCGACCATCACCCGGTTTTCTGCGTTGTGGACGATTACAAATACCGTGATATACGAATGGTAGGAAGCTGCTCGACGATAATCGCCGATTACTACCGCCAGTACAAGATAGAGATGCCGAGTTCGGTTGCAACGGCGCTTTTGTACGGGCTGAAGTGCGACACGCGCGACTTTACCCGCGGCGTAACCCAGCTTGACGTTGACATTTACTCATACCTTTTCCCGAAAGCCGACAACCGTCTTATACGGCACTTCCAGTCGGGTGAAATCGAGTACAACGAGCTGAACGCTTTTGTTGACAGTATGAGAAACATCGAGGTTTATGACGGAGTTGCGTTTGCGTTCTTGAATTTCTACTGCACAGACACGTTTATCGCGACAATTTCGGATTTTATACTTAACGTTGACGTGGTGAATTTCTCGGTTGTGTACACGCGCAGAAACGATGGTTTCAAGTTCTCGGTGCGTTCGGAAATCGAAGAGCTGAACGCGGGACAAATTGTATCCGAAGCGCTCAAGGACGTTGGTTCGGGCGGCGGACACAAGTCGATGGCGGGCGGATACGCTGCCGAGAGCAAAATCCTCGATATCAGCATCGACTACAACAAGGTTATCCAAAACCTCTTCCTCAACATCATCGACACAATCCCGCACAGGGGCTACACGCCGAAGGACGACAAGCCCGAGGACGTTGAAGTTAAGGTTGAAAAGCAGCCCGAGGACGCGGACGTGAAAATCGAATAAAACAAACGTGGCTGTTTTAGGACAGCCACGTTTTTATCACTGAAAGGATATTGTTGTGAGCTTCGGAAAAAATCGCCAAAAGAGAAATCGGAGGCGAAATAGGGTGATGGCAAATTAAGATTTACGCACAACCGGCGGCTTTCGTGCGTTTCGTGCTTGTGCACTAGAGTTTCTCCTAAAGTCGAAACTCTTTACAATTAAAACGCAGAAGAGGACGGTTCATAGAACCGTCCTCAAGTGGTTGCGGGAGCTGGATTTGAACCAACGACCTTCGGGTTATGAGCCCGACGAGCTACCGAGCTGCTCCATCCCGCGATATATTCGAGTAACCATTTGTCACTCAACAAAAAGTATTATACCACAAAAACAATCCTTTGTCAATAGCTTTTTTAAAAAAACTTTAGAAATTTTCGACAAAAAGTGCAAAAAATGGCGGGGAAGCGCTCCCCGCCTTGAATTTTGCTTAGTTTCCGAAAGAAATTCCTATATCCTTTGCCGTGAGAACCATCATATCGTTTTCGTCAACAAATTTCGTTTTCATTGCGACATCGGCGAGCTTGTTCTCGGTGATTTTTCCGTCAACCATTGCCACGGTGTAGCCGAACTTCTCTTGTTTAAGCAGTCTTGCCGCATGAGCGCCGAACTGCGTTGCCAGAATACGGTCGTAAGCGGACGGAGAGCCGCCTCTCAAGATATGACCGGGGATAACGGTTCTGGTTTCGAGACCGGTTTTCTCGGTAATCGCTTTGGCGATGCGCGCGGTTGCCGTAACCTCGCCGCGCTCGGCTCTTGCCTTTGCGCGCTCCTTTTTCTTCAGCTTTGCCTCTTCAACGTCAAAAGCTCCCTCCGCAGCCGCGATAATCGAGAACGCTTTACCTGCGTCGGCTCTCTTTTGGCAAGCCTTTGCAACCTTGTCGATATCAAACGGGATTTCGGGAATGAGGATTATATCTGCGCCGCCCGCGAGACCGCTGTACAGCGTGAGCCAGCCAGCTTTGTTGCCCATAATTTCGATAACCATAATTCTGCTGTGGGAATTTGCGGTTGTGTGGATTCGGTCGATAACCTCGGTGCCTATGTCAACGGCAGTGTGGAAACCGAAGGTAACGTCGGTGCCGAAGATATCGTTGTCGATGGTTTTGGGCAGACCGATGACGTGCAAGCCCTCCTCGGAGAGCATATTTGCGGTTTTGTGGGTGCCGTTTCCGCCGAGCGTGAACAGGCAGTCGAGCTTGAGGTTTTTGTAGGTGTCCTTCATCTCCTTAACCTTGTCAACCTTGTCGTCCTCGATAATCTGCATCATCTTGTAAGGCGTGCGCTTGGTACCGAGGATTGTGCCGCCGGTAGTGAGGATACCCGAGAAATCCGACGGCTCCATAACCTTGTAATCGCCGTGGATAAGCCCGTGATAACCGTCGTGAATTCCGACAATTTCAACCTTGTCCTCGCCGAAAGCCTCGTAGGTTGCCTTTGCCACGCCGCGGATTGTCGCGTTAAGTCCGGGGCAGTCGCCGCCGCTTGTGAGAATACCAATTCTGAGTTTAGCCATTTGTTTTTCCTCCCATAAATTTATTTTAATCTGTTGTCATTGCCATTGAAGAACAGAACTTCCATACTGAAAAGTCTTGAAAACAGCCTTTCATTATAACGTGCATTAAGCTCTCCCGCAGTAAGATTTGTGTTAATAATCATAGGCAGCGAGCGGCAAAGCCTGCCGTTTATGATTTCATAGAGCAGGGAAGTATTTCGTTCGGATAAATATTCCGCACCCATATCATCGAGAACGAGCAAGTCGCAGCTTGACACAACCGATGTTGTATCGCCTTCGATACGTCCGAACTGTTCGTTGTCGATGGTACGCAGAAGCTCGGGCGCGGAGCAGTACACAACGCAAAAGTCCTTTTCTATAACTCTTTTTGCGACAGCAAGCGAAAGATGAGTTTTTCCAAGCCCCGTACCGCCGGTCATGAGCAGACCTTTTTCGTTACCCTTGAAATTCTCCGCAAAATCAACGCAAATTCGGAAATTATTTTTCATTTCCTCGCGGGGACTGTTGTTTGGGGGAGTGTCGGGATAAAGCGACAAATCAAAGTTGTCAAACGAGCAGAGCTTTAAAGGGGAGCGCTTATTCAGCTCGTCTGCGGCAAGCTTGTGCGCGCGCTTTTTAAGACACTCGCACCACTCGCCGTCCACAACTCCCGTATCGCCGCACCTTTTGCAGGTAAAGATTGGGTCGAGATAATCTTTCTCGTAGCCGTTTTCGGTGAGCAGACGCTCCATTTCACGCTGAACGGCGAGGTTTTCCTCGGAAACCGCTTTCAGCTTTTCCGCGCAGTCGGGGCTTTTCGCGGCAACAAGCGCGATTGCCTTTGACATTGACTCGGCGAGCTTTATCTCAAGACTTGCATATTCGGGAATTTTGGTAAAGATTTCGCGGCGGCGGCGATTTTCGATAAGCTTGTTCTCGGCGCTGACGTTTTCAATCTCCTCGCGCGCTTTTATGATGAATTCCTTGCTAATCGGCATTAAGATTAACCTCCGTTGTTTCTGCGCTGTTTAATTCTTGCCACAACATCATTCACGTCAAACGAAGAATTTTCGCTTTTCGCGGCGCTTGCCGTTTTAACTGGCTTTTTCCGCGCCAAATCAGCGGCTTCCACGGCTTCCTTTGTGTAAAGACCGGCACCCTTCCAGTTTTCGAGAATTTTGTTTGCGTATTCAAACTTAAACTCTTGCTTCGCGTTGACGGTTTTTTCGTAGCAGAGCATAATCATCTCCTCCGAAAAACCCCAATCGTCCGTCCAGACGCGGATAAATTCCTTCATCTTTGCGGTGAGCTTGGATTTAAGCTCCATAGCCTCGCGAAGCCGTTCGGAGATGCTGTTGTTTCTTTCGAGAGCGAGGATTTTCTCGTTTGCCGCGTCAACGGTATCGATACCCTCGTCAGCCCAGTTTTGTGCGCAGGAGAGTATGTACTCGGGGGTAGTTTTCCCGATTTTGAAGCAGTACTGCAAAAGCATAAGCGCCGCGCCGACATTCAGCCCATAGTGGTCGGTGAGAGCAATCAGCATATTGCTTTCGCGCGATTTAAGCGGGTGCGCGTAGAGCTTTTCCGCCTCGCTGAATAGCATCTGAATTTCGCTGTCCGACTTAATTCTCTCAGCGATATCGCCGGAGCTTATCGCGGCAGGCTTGATTTTCTCCTTCTTGACAGCCTGCTGCGGAGCGCTTTCGGGGACTGCTTCGCTCAATACCAGCTGCTCGGCTTCATCTTTATCCGAGAAAAGCGCGCGATTTTCACCGTCGTTTTCGTAACGGATAATGCCGCGCTGTATCCAGAAAAGCGCAGCGTCCTCGAGTTCACCGGCTTCGTGAAAACCAAGGTCGTTTTTGAGCTTGTCCTCGGAAAAGGATTTCCCGCCGTGCCTTAAAAGGTACAGCAGGAGCTTAAGCGAGTTTTCGCCCGCAATTTTTATATATTTATCAACAACGCTTGCGGGAACGGCAAAAACGCTGTTCCATTCGCCTGCGTTTAACGAATAATTCATACAATCACCTAGATTTATAATACCACAAATCCGCCCGATTTGCAAGAGTTATTGAGATTTTTTCTTCTTTCTGTTGAAAAACGCCTTGATGAGGAGCGCGAGAACGGGCTGCAAAACGAGAGCAATTCCCGCGATAACGCCAAGCGCTATCCATTCGGACGAGAGCAGGGAAGTTATGTAGAAGAGGTTCGGGAAGAGGAGCACCGCGCCGATGAAAATTGCCGCCAGAGCGCCGCACATAACGCCGCGTTTGAGGTCAAACGGAATGCAGACGTTGATGAGCGTTTCAAAGCAGATTGCTGCCGTGAGGAACAGCGCCATAACCGAAATATGTTCACCCGAGAAGCCGTACATTGCCCCCGCAGCTTCGAGCAGGGAAATGCCGACTGCCACGGAGATACCGCCAGGAGCGGCTTTTTTGAGAATGTTTGCGATGAAGTGACCGCGCACGATGTTGAAATTCGGCTCCAGCGCCAGCAGGAAAGACGGAATACCTATCATAATCGAGCTGATGAGCGTGAGCTGAATGGGCTTGAAGGGGTACGGATATTGCAGAATGAGGAAAATTGCCGCCAGCAAGAATGAGAAAATTGTTTTGACAAGGAACAGCGCCGCCGAGCGCTCGATGTTGTTTATGCAGCGGCGTCCTTCGGCAACGGCAAGCGGGAGCGTCGAAAACTCCGAGTTCAAAAGAACAAGCTGCGAAACGCTTCGCGCCGCGTCGCTTCCCGCTTGAATAGCTATCGAGCAGTCCGCTTCCTTGAGCGCGGGAACGTCGTTTACGCCGTCACCCATCATCGCGACGGTTTTTCCCGCAGCTTTGAGCGATTTCACGAGCGCTAGCTTCTGTTCGGGCAAAACTCTGCCGAAAACCGTGTATTTAAGCGCCGCCTCGGGGATTTCCTCATCGGACAGCTTCGACATATCGACATAATTTTCCGCGCCCTCAAGTCCCGCTCTTCCCGCAGCACCGGCAACGGTTTTCGGGTCGTCGCCCGAGATAACCTTGAGCTGAACGCCCTGCTCCCTGAAGAACTTAAGCGCGGCGGGCGAGGACTCGCGGATTTTGTCCGAAAGCACCACAAGCGCCTTTGCCGAGATATCATCGGGGAGATTGTAGCCCTCGCAAGCCTTTTCCGAGAACGCGAGCGCAAGCACTCGCATACCCTTGTCGGAGTACTTTTCGCACATTTCAGCGACATCTGCGTATTTTTCTCCGAGAACAAAGCTTGGTGCTCCGAAAACAAGCGTGCCGTAGTCCTCAAACTCAGCGGCGCTCCATTTCCTCGCGGAAGAGAACGCAACCGTGCCTTTGAGCGTAAGCCCCGAGTCGCCAGAGTAGCTCTCGGCAACTGCTGAAAGCGTGAGGTTTTTGTCGTTGAATGCCGAGGAGAACGCTTTGAGCGCTTGGTCAACGTCAAAGCTATCGTCCAGCCGAACGGTTTCTTCAACCTTCATTTTGCCCTCGGTAATTGTACCGGTTTTGTCAAGGCAGAGGACATCGGCTCTCGCGAGCGATTCCGCGCAGTAAAGGTCTTGACAGAGAGTCTGTTTCATCGCGAGCTTAATCGAGCTCACCGCAAGCGCGATGCTCGTCAGCAGCATAAGTCCCTCGGGAATCATACCGATAAGAGCTGCGGAGGTTGTCGTGACGCTTTCTTCGAGAGTGTTTCCGACGCCGAAAAACGTTTTGCAGAACAGAATTATACCGAACGGGAAAATGCAGAAGGACACGGTTTTGATGATTTTGTTTATCGAGCTCATCATCACGGAGTTGTGCTTTTTGTGCTTTTTCGCACCCGCGGTTATCTTGCCCGACGCGCTTTCCGCGCCGACGCGGGTTGCCTGCGCCTTGCACTCGCCCGAGGTGATGAAGCTGCCCGAAAACAGCTCGCACTCGGCTTTTTTGGGAATGGGGTCGCTTTCGCCGGTGAGGAGGCTCTCGTCCGCCTCGCATTCACCCTCGAGCACAATTCCGTCCGCGCAGACCTGCTTGCCGCTCGACAGAACCATAATATCCCCCACGACAACCTCGGACACCGAGATAACCTTTTCCTCGCCGTCGCGGATAACGTAAGCCTTCGGTGCGGAAAGAACGGAGAGCCTGTCGAGAACGCGCTTTGAGCGGATTTCCTGGAAAATGCCGATAGCGGTGTTTCCGAGAACAACTCCCATAAAAAGCATATTTTTCCAGCTCCCGACAAGCGCGAGCGCTACCGCAAGAATAACGTTTATCAAATTGAACAGCGTGAAAATATTGTCGAAAAATATCTTCTTCACGCTTTTTGTCTTGACCTCGCCCTCGCCGTTTGAAAGACCGTTTCGCGCGCGCTCCTCGGCTTCGGCTTGGGAAAGACCTGTATTAATGTCGGTAAATTCCATAATTTTCTCCTAAAAAATATATTCATATTTATTATAGTCGAATTTCGGCGAAGTGTCAAGACAATTATGACAGTTTTATGAAAAAAAATAATTCACACTTGATTTTTTATTTTTCGTATGATATAATTAAAGTAATACGTTTTTGCTTTTTGAAAAGAAAGGGGATTATTGATGAACGATGAAATCAGACAGTACGCGCACGAGAAAGAGGAGCTTTGTGCGAAAAACGACGCAATTTCCGATGAGCTCTACGGCAAATACGGGGTAAACCGCGGACTTCGCGATATCAACGGAAAGGGCGTTCTCACGGGACTTACAACGATATCGAAAATGGTTGCCTTCAAGGACGTGGACGGTGTTCAGACGCCCTGCGACGGCGAGCTGTGGTACCGCGGCTATAACGTCAAGGACTTGGTTGCGATGACGGGGAGCGGCTTTGGCTTCGAGAAAACCGCGTATCTTCTCATTTTCGGCGAAATGCCGTCGGAGGAGGAAGCAAAGAGATTTTCGGATATTTTGGGGGAGTGCCGCTGCCTGCCGACAAATTTCACGCGCGACGTTATAATGAAAGCGCCCGGCAAGGACATTATGAACTCGATGACGAGGAGTATCCTGACGCTTGCGTCCTACGACCCGACAACGCTCTCGGGAACGCTTGAGGACAGCCTTTGCCAGTGCATAATGCTGATTGCGCGTTTTCCGATGCTTGCGGCTTACGCTTATCACGCGTACAACCACTACGAAAACGATGAAAGTATGTACATTCACCGTCCCAATCCTGCGCTCTCGACAGCGGAAAACCTGCTTATGATGCTGCGTCCGGACAAACAGTTCACGCACCTTGAAGCTAAGGTTCTGGACGTTGCGCTTATGCTGCACATGGAGCACGGCGGCGGAAACAACTCGACCTTTACAACGCGCGTTGTAACATCTTCGGGCTCCGACACATATTCGACAATTGCCGCGGCGATGTCCTCGCTCAAGGGACCGAAGCACGGCGGCGCGAATATCAAGGTTATGGAGATGATGGCGAATATCCGCGAAAACGTTCACGACACAAGCGATTACGACGAGGTTTACGCTTATCTCGGGAAAATTCTCGCGGGCGAAGCGTTTGACCATAAGGGCTTGATTTACGGAATGGGACACGCGGTTTATTCGCTCTCTGACCCGCGCGAGAGGATTTTCAGGAGCTTTGTCGAAAAGCTTGCTGCCGAAAAGCACCGCGAGGACGATATGCGGCTTTACGAGTTTGTCGAGGACGCTGCGCCGAAGCTGATTGCCCAAAAGCGCAAGATTATGAAGGGCGTTTCGCCGAACGTTGACTTTTACAGCGGCTTTGTGTACGATATGCTGGGAATTCCCGTGGAGCTTTACACCGCGATTTTCGCGATTGCGAGAATTGTCGGCTGGAGCGCGCACCGCATAGAAGAGCTGAACACCGCAGGAAAAATAATTCGTCCCGCTTATATGAGCGTTATGAAGAAACACGGCGAAGAATAATTTATAAAACCTCTTGAAAAGCGCGGAAGAATGTTATATAATATATATTAGGTTAATTTGTGAAAAACCGATAAATTATTATGAAAGGGAGTTCGCCCGATGCTTAACGAGACTGTTTCGATTACAATCCGCCGAAAGAACTACAATCTAAGAACCGATAATCGTGATTTGCTGATTGCCGCCGCAAAAGCGGTTGACGGAAAAATCGCGAATTACTGCGACTCAAATCCCGATATCAGCAAGGAAGACGCAGCGGTTTTTTCGGCGCTGGAGTGCTTTAATGAAATTGAGGAGCTGAAATCGGGACTTTCGCAGGTGAAAGCCGAGCTGGAGCAGCTGAAATCGGGAGAGGCTGCCGCGAAGAGCGCGGTTGAGGAGAACAACGCGCTAAAATCAGAAAACGCGCAGCTTTTGAAGGTTAAGGCTGAGTTTGAGAAGCTGTTGAAGCGTTTTTCGGAGCTTGAGGGCAAAAACGAGCAGCTTGCGGAAACTCTCAAAGACGCAAACAACAAGGCTGCCGAGGCTGCGGCTCTGAAAAAGCAGCTTGACGAGGCGATGAAAAACTCCGAAACGCTTGAAAAGAAGAACGCGCAGCTATCCGAGTCGTCAAAGGACAGCGCCGAGGCTCTTGAAAAGGAGAAGAAGCTGGTTTCCGAGAAGGAAAAGCGTATCGCGGAGCTGCAAAAGGAAAACGAAAAAGCCGTGAGCGTTTCTTCGGAGAACAAGCGGCTGCTTGAAAAGCTGGACAAGGCGCAGAATTTCGAGGAGGCTTTTCACCGCGAGAAAAAGCGCGCGGACAGCCTTGAAATCGAGAGAAACACGCTCAAAGCGGCAAACGACACGCTGAACAGAAGTATGTCGGATTTCAAGAACAGAGCCGAAAATGCCGAGAACAAGGCAAAGTCGTTGGGCGATGAAATCAAGGCTAAGGACGAGCAGCTCAAAAAGAGCGCCGAGAGCTCCGAAGCCGAGAAGAAGCTCTCCGAGCAGCTTGAAAAGGTTACAAAGGATTACGAGGAGCTGGTTTCGGCTTACGATGAGCTTGATAAGGCAAATGCTGCGCTGAAGCAGGAAAAGTCTGCTCTTGAAACGGAAAAAGGGGAGCAGGACAAGCTGCAGAAAGAGCTGAGCGACAAGTCCGGTGAGCTTGAAAAGGCAAAATCCGATTTGAACGAGAAATCCGGTGAACTCGAGAAGGCGAAGTCCGATTTGAACGAGAAATCCGGTGAACTCGAGAAGGCGAAGTTCGATTTGAACGAGAAATTCGGTGAACTTGAAAAGGCAAAGTCCGAGCTGAACGAAAAGGCTGCGCTGGTTGACGAATTGAAGGAAAAACTCGCTCAGACCGAGAGCGAAAACGCTGCGCTGAAGGAAACGAGCGGAGAGGATTTGAAATCCGAGGTTGAGAAGCTCAGGGACAAGAACGAGGAACTTTCCGAGAAAAACGCCGAGCTTTCAAAGGAAGTCAAGTCGCTGAAAAAGACGAATGCTTCGCTTGACAAGCAGCTCAAAGAAATGCTTGAGGACGGTCAACTTACACTATGAACGAGATTTTAGCTCCGTGCGGAGGAGCGCAGAGCTTGCCCGCAGCGCTTAACACGGGCGCGGATGCGGTTTATGTCGGTATGAAAAGATTTTCGGCGCGTAAAAACGCCGAAAATTTTTCTGATGAGGAGCTTGCGTGGACGGTTCGCGAGTGCCACAAGCGCGGCGTGAAGCTGTACATCACGCTGAACACGCTGATTTACGATGATGAAACCGAGGACCTTGCCGAGTGCGTGAAAACGGCGGCAGAATGCGGCGCGGACGGCTTGATTATACAGGATTTGGGCGCGGCTTATATCGCTGAAAAAATCTGCCCCGAAATGCCGCGCCATGCGTCAACGCAGCTGTCGTTAAACAGCGTGAGCGGCGTGAAAGCGGCAGAGGAAATGGGATTTTCGCGGGTTGTCATCGGGCGCGAGTTGTCCGAAAAGGAAATCCGCGAAATCAAGTCAAAAACCACAGCCGAGCTTGAGATTTTCGTGCATGGCGCGCTTTGCGTGTGCGTGAGCGGGCAGTGCTATATGAGCAGCGTTTTGGGAGGCAGAAGCGGCAGCCGCGGGCTTTGCGCGCAGCCTTGCCGACTCGATTTTTCGTACAAGGACCGGCACAACGTGATTTCGCTGAAGGACAGCTCGATTATCGGGCATTTGCGGGAGCTTCCGGAGATTGCTTCGTTCAAAATCGAGGGCAGAATGAAGCGCCCCGAGTATGTCGCGTGCGCCACGGACGCTTGCCGAAAGAGCCTTGACGGGGATTTTTACGACAAAAACCGCCTCGGCGAGATTTTTTCGCGCGGCGGTTTGACGGATGAATATTTCACGGGCAAAATGAATAATATGCAGGGAATTCGCGGCAAAGAGGACGTTGAAAACTCCGCGAAAGCCTTGAACGGCATAAAAGAGCTTTACAAAGCGGAATTTCCGAGAATTACCGCGGATATCTCGGTCAAAATAGGCGAAAAAATCACCGCAAAAGCAAGCTGCTCTTACGGCGAAATTTCGGTTGAAAGTGAGGCGGTACCCGAGCGGGCGAGGGGCGTTGCGCTTGACGCGGAAACCGTTGTTGAACGAATGAAAAAGCTTGGCGGAACGCAGTTTAAAGCGGGTGAAATCATCGCAGATGTTAGCGAGGGACTGTACGTTTCGGCGGCGGTTTTGAACGCGCTAAGGCGGGAAATCTGTAAAAAGCTGGAAGCGCTCGTTCTCGAGAAAAACACGCCGAAATACAGCATTTTACCACTTGAATATTCGCGCGAAAAGCTGAATAATATTCATAATTCCGTGCAATTCCGCGCGGAGGTTTCCGATGAAAACCAGCTGAAACAGGCGCTCGAGCTGCCGTTTGAGCTGATTTACGCGCCGATGGGCTTGCTGTCGGAAAATACGCCAAGCAAGGAAAAAATCGCGATTATACCGCCGTTTATCCTCTCGGACTGCGAGGAGGAAACCGAAAAACGGCTGGAGAAACTGCGGGAATTTGGCTTTACAAAGGCGCTCGCGCACACTCTCGGTCACGCGTTCCTGCTGAAAAAGCACGGCTTTTCGGTGCTCGGGGGATTTCGTATGAACGTGCTGAACTCGCTCTCAGCGCGGGTTTGCGAGGAATTTGGCTTCGAGGACATCACGCTTTCGTTTGAGGGAACGGCGGTGAAGCTGTCCGAAATCGACTGCCCGATACCGCGCGGAATTTTGGCTTACGGGCGCTTGCCGCTGATGATAACGCGCAGATGTCCGATATCGGACGGCGCGCCGTGCGGCAGAAAAACGCCGTTCGGCGAGGGAAAAGCTTGCGGTGATGCGCTTCTCGACCGAATGGGAAACCGTGTCCCGGTGCACTGCGGCGGAAATTCTGTCGAGCTGCTCAATCCCGATGTGCTTGTGATGAGCGATAAAAGGGAAATTCTGGAAAAGTTCGACTTTGCCGTGCTGAAGTTCACCGATGAAACCGAGCTTGCGCCGATTCTCGAGATGTACAAAAACGCCAAAAAGCCCGAAGGAAAGCTTACACGCGGATTATATTTCCGCGGCGCTATATAAAAAATCGGCTCTCTTGTTTGCAGGAGAGCCGTGATTTTGCACAAAAATGCTCCCTAAAACCGGGAGCATTTGTGGATTTAGAATTAAACCAAAACATTCAGAAGCTGTCCTCTTCCGTCGGCAGAAGGCATATTTGCCATCATATCGGTGAACGCTTCCATAGTTTGCTCGGTAGCTTCCATATTCTTCTTGAGCATACCGACAGACAGCGCATTCTGAAGATTAGCGGCAGCCATATCCATCGACAGCTGAGCAATTGACATTTCCATAAAAACACGCCTCCTTATAACTTTTTCTCATTATAACACATTTTTTTTGCCCTGTCAAGAGATTTTTTTCAACTTTTTTAATAATTTGGATAAAATTGCGCGGAAAATCTCTTGATTTTTCGGAAAAAATGTTGTATAATAGAAATGTTAAATAGTGGCTGGGACTTTTTGGTCATTATTACTAAAAAATACTAAGGAGCTTTGTGAAATGGAAAATAATATCCTCCTTGAAAGCGGTACAAACGAGCTTGAAGTGCTGGAATTTATGGTTGGAACGCAGAATTTCGGCATTAACATCGCCAAAGTAAACGAGATTATGAACTATCAGCCGATGATTCCCGTTCCCGATTCTCCTCCTGAGTTCGAGGGCGTGTTCACGCCGCGCGATAAGGTAATTTCGGTTATCGATTTACATAAGGTCCTGCATAAGGAAAGCACCGACCCGAGCCACGATTTGCTGATTATCTGTCACTTTAACCAGATGGACGTCGGCTTCCACGTTTCGTCTGTCAAGGGTATCCAGCGCATTTCGTGGGAGGATATCGAAAAGCCGCCGAGAATTTCGGGCGACGGCTCATCAAACATTGCCACGGGTATCGCGAAGCTCTCCGACAGAATTATACTCATTCTTGATTTCGAGAAGATTGTTTCGGATATCAACCGTTCTGCGGTTATCGACGCAACGGGTGCTACAAAGGCTGACGAGGACAAGGCGGAAAAGCATATCGTTATCGCCGAGGACTCGCCGTTCCTCAACACTCTTATCCAGAATACTCTTTCCGACGCGGGTTATAAGAACGT
>SFLN01000170.1 GCA_004554555.1 [Eubacterium] saphenum
CGCAGATATCCTTGTACCGCGTCGCCATGCGGTCATTCCCACCTACTACAACTACGCTCATTTTCATTCTCCTTTCGGTTAGCCATAACTAACCGGATATAGTATAGCATAAGGAATGCGAGTTTGTCAAGTATAACATTAAGCAAAAAGAAATAATCGGCAATTCTTTAAATCATAGCTTTTTTCGTACTACTTTTCATATTTAATAAAAAGGGCGTATCCTCATAAGAAGATACGCCTGAAATAAATTACATTTTGGGGTAAGCCAAATGCGAATACAAGATAAATTAATTCTGCTTTCTGACCTTGATGTGAACCTCGCGGAGCTGCTGCTCGGTAACCTCGGTCGGTGCGCCGAGAAGCAAATCCTGCGCGTTTGAGTTGAGCGGGAACGCGATAACCTCGCGGATACTGTCCTCGCCGGTGAGGAGCATTATCATACGGTCAACGCCGGGCGCCATACCTGCGTGAGGCGGTGCGCCGAACTTGAACGCGCTGTACAACGCGCCGAATTTTGTCGCAACGTCTTCCTCGGTGTAACCCGCAATCTCAAATGCCTTAATCATAATGTCAAGGTCGTGGTTGCGGACAGCGCCGGACGAAAGCTCAACGCCGTTGCAGACGATATCGTACTGATACGCGAGAATATCAAGCGGATTTTTGTTCAAAAGCGCGTCCAGACCGCCCTGCGGCATCGAGAACGGATTGTGCGTGAAGATAATTTTTCCGGTCTCCTCGTCAAGCTCGTACATCGGGAAATCAACGATAAAGCACAGCTCAAAGCGGCTCTCGTCAATCAAATTCATACGCTTCGCAACCTCGGTGCGGATTTGTCCCGCAAACTTCGGCGCGTTTTTAGGAGTATCGGCGATAAAGTACAGAACATCGCCAACCTCAAGCTCACAGCGCTTTGCAAGCTCTTTTCTCTGGTCGTCGTTGAGGAACTTGTCAATCGGGCCGTTGTACTTGAACATATCGCCCTCGCCCTCTTCAACCTTGAAGTAGCCGAGGCCTTTCATTCCGACTTCGTTTACCGCGAAATCTTCCATATTCTTGAAGAAAGTCTTGCTCTGCGAAGCCATCTTGGGAACTCGGATTCCGCGGACGCACTTGTTTGCAAACGGCTTGAAATCGCTGTCTACAAACAAATCGGACAGTTCCTTGATAACCAGCGGGTTGCGCAAATCGGGCTTATCGGTACCGTAGGTCAGCATAGACTCCGCGAAGGTTATCCTTCTGAACGGCGCGGAGCTTACCTGTTTGTCCGAGAACTCCTTGAACACCGCCGACAAAACCTCTTCGGCAACCGCAAAAACGTCCTCTTGCGTAGCAAAGCTCATCTCGAAGTCAAGCTGATAGAACTCGCCGGGCGAGCGGTCAGCTCTCGCGTCCTCATCACGGAAGCACGGTGCAATCTGGAAATACTTGTCAAATCCCGATACCATATAAATCTGCTTGAAAATCTGCGGTGCCTGAGGCAAAGCGTAGAATTTTCCGTGATGCTTGCGGCTCGGTATCAGGTAGTCGCGCGCGCCCTCGGGTGAAGACGTTGAAAGAATGGGCGTCTGAAGCTCAAGGAAGCCCATTTCCTGCATTTTGTTGCGCAAAAAGCTGATAATCTTCGAGCGCAGAACGATATTGTCGTGCATTTTCTTGTTGCGCAGGTCAAGGTAGCGGTACTTCAGGCGAACGTCCTCGCGGGTTTCGCGGGAAGTCTGAATTTCAAACGGAAGCTGCTCGGTGACTTTGCCGAGTATTCTAACCTCTTCCGCCTCGATTTCAATTGTACCGGTTTCGATTTTATCGTTAAAGGTGCTCTCGTCGCGCTTTAAAACCGTACCCGTGATGGAAACGGCGCACTCCTTGTGAATTCCCTCGAGCAGGCTCTCGTTGTGAAAAACAACCTGCACAACGCCGTAATGGTCGCGAAGGTCTACGAACATAATTCCGCCGTGGTCGCGGATATTCTCAACCCAGCCCGCCGCGCGTACCTTTTTTCCTATGTCATTTTCGCCGAAGCCGTTGCAGTAAGCGGTTCGGTATTCATTTTCCATAAACAATTCAATTCAGCCCTTTCGTTATATTTTAACAACTTATTATACCACTTTATACTGCATTTGTCAAGTTAAAATAAAAAAAATCCCGAAAAATTTGCATTTTTGGTTAATTTGTTTGTGAAAAGCCCTTGACAATAATGGAAAAGTATTCTATAATTATAATAATATTGTTTTTTAAGGGGTATGATAATTTTGAAAGAAAAGAAAAAGGGTGGAAATAAAGTTAATCTGATAATCTGCGGAGTTGCGTTTGTCGTAATGCTGGTGTTTCTCTTTGTTGTCGATGAAACCGGCCAACGTGATATTGTTTTGTTCCACATTCACACGGCCGCGCATGCTGGTGGCCAAAGTAGTCGGTTGCTCAAAA
>SFLN01000171.1 GCA_004554555.1 [Eubacterium] saphenum
ATAGATACCGCAAGCCTTTGCCGCCAAAAAATGCCCAAGCTCATGCACAAGTATGATGAACAAAAATACCAAAATTGCAACCAATACAGGTACAATGCTCATAAAGACATCGTATGCAACAAATCGCAGCAAGACCAAAGTTCCCGCGAGGAGAAACAAGACTGCAAGTGAAATTATCCGTTTTAAAGCCGTTGACATATTTCCTCCATTAAAAACCCGAAAGAACGTATTCCTCCGCAGCAATCCGCGTGTTCAGAATATCCGAGAGCACGGGATTCTGTATGTATTTCACATCGGAAAGCGCAGCGTTTACCAGCTCGCCGATTTGAAGAAATCCTATTTTTTCCTCAAGGAACAGCGAAACAGCCGCTTCATTTGCGCAATTGATTATGCAGGGCGCGTTTCCGCCCATTTCGATAGCTTTTTTCGCTGCCGAAAGACAGGTGAAAACGTTCTCGTCGGGCTTCTCAAAGGTGAGCGTGCCGATATCCGTAAGCGAGAGCTTTTTCGCGGGACAAGCAAGCCGCTTCGGTGAAGTAAGTGCAAACTGTATCGGAATACGCATATCGGCGCTTCCAAGCTGACCGATAATCGCGCCGTCCTCAAATTCAACCGCCGAGTGCAGAATGCTCTGCCGATGAACCGTAATCTCAACCTGTTTCGGCGCAACCCCGAACAGCCAAACAGCCTCGATAAGCTCCAGACCTTTGTTCATCATCGTTGCGCTGTCAACGGTAACCTTTTCGCCCATATTCCAGTTCGGGTGATTGAGCGCCTGTTCCCTTGTGATATTTTCAAGCTCGGCGCGTGTTTTCCCGAAAAACGGCCCGCCCGACGCAGTGAGAATTATCTTGGAAATCTTGTTGTCGCCCGCGCCCAAAAGGCACTGATAAATCGCAGAATGTTCGCTGTCAATCGGCGTAATTTCCACGTTTTTCTCGCGCGCTGCGTTCATCACAATCGCACCGCCCGCAACCAGCGTTTCCTTGTTGGCAAGCGCAATGTTGTTCCCGACGCTGATTGCCGCAAGAGTCGGCAAAAGCCCCGACATTCCGACAACCGCGTTCACCACTTTATCGCAGGGCAATGCCGCAATCTCGCACAAACCATCGCTTCCCGAGAGAATTTTTGTGTTCGTGTCAGCAAGGCGGTTCTTGATTTCACCGAAATTGCTTTCATCGGAAACCGCAATATATTCCGGCAAAAACTCCCGCGCCTGCTTTTCGAGAAGCTCGAGATTGTGATGCGCGGACAAAGCCTTTATTCTGATATTATGCGCTCGGCAGACATCTAATGTCTGCGTTCCAATCGAACCTGTTGAACCCAGAAGCACAATTTCCATAAATCATTCTCCTTTAAAATCTTAAAGGGAGAAAACCTTTGTTTCCTCCCCTTTACAGAGAAATTTTATTGCATTAACGGCGAAACAAAGCTGTAAACGACGTAAATAAACGGCGCAACAAACAAAACGCTGTCGAAACGGTCGAGAATTCCGCCGTGTCCGGGCATAACGTTTCCGAAATCTTTTACGTCATACTGCCGTTTTATTACAGACATCGACAAATCGCCGAGCACTCCCGCTACGCTTGCAACCATTCCTATCGGAATAATCACCGCATAGTTCATTTTGAACATCTCGGGACTTGGCAAAAGCAGATTGTACACCAGACATTGAATTGTCACAACAATTCCCACCGTAACAATTCCGCCGATAAATCCCTCGACAGTTTTTTTGGGGCTTATATCGGGACAGAGCTTGTGTTTTCCCAAAAACGTTCCCACAAAATACGCGCCCGAATCGCCGAGCCACGCGCAGAACAGAAGATAAACCACCATAAATACGCCCGGAAAATAGCCGCCCTCGGCATACCACGACAAATTTCTCACGAAAATTATGCAGCTGAGAGAAATCGGTATGGCAAGTGCCGAACCGCCGCACGCCGCTACTTCCACGAACTTAATCGTTTTGTGCTGCGCGAGCAAAATCAGCAACATTACCATTATAAACACAAGGCACGCCATTACCCAGAATTGTTTAAATACGGGGAACGTTAACAGCGACGGCACGCCGAGTGAAAAAATCACGCAAAAGCTGGTGAGAAATTTATGATTGTCGCACTTTATCGCGCGGATAAGCTCAAATGTTCCAATCGCACTGAAAAGCGATATCAAGACCAGATAAACTATCGGATTGTCTATAATTAGCGCGGAAATGCCGATAACCATCGCAACCAGCGCTGAAAGTATTCGTTTAAGCATAACCAGCCTTTCCGGTCGTATACGTCAAATTCCGCCGAATCTGCGGTTTCTTTTTTCAAAATTACGGAGAGCCTCGACCAAATTCTCTTCCGTGAAATCCGGCCACAGAGTATCGCAGAAATAAAACTCCGAATAGGCGCACTGCCACAGCAGGAAATTGGA
>SFLN01000172.1 GCA_004554555.1 [Eubacterium] saphenum
AGGAGTGCCGTTCCAAGCTCAAAGCGGGCGAGGAGAACGTTGCGATTTACAGCGACAAGGGTTACAGCGGAAAAAACACCAACCGCCCCGATTTTCAGCGGCTGATGCGCGATGTTGCGGCGGGAAGAATTAGCAAAGTTATTGTGTACAAAATTGACCGTATGAGCCGTTCCGTGCTGGATTTCGAGCTTACTTATCGCGAACTGAAACAGCATAACGTTGACTTTGTTTCGGCAACCGAGAATTTCGATACGTCAAATTTTACGGGCGAAGCTATTCTGCGCGTTATTTTAACCTTTGCTCAGCTTGAGCGAGAAACAATACAGAAACGCGTTACCGACAACTTTTACAGCCGTGCCGAAAAGGGCTTTTTTATGGCGGGAAAAGCTCCTTTGGGATACACTAAAATTGAAGATGCAATTGACGGAAAGAAAACGAGCAGATTAGCGGAAGATACGACAACAAGCCCGCTTATACGGTATATTTACCGCAGTTATTTGAGCGGAGATTCTATCGGTGAAATTGTCGCGAAATTGAACTCGGAAAACTGCGAGATAAAGCACGAAATCAAGTTCAATAACGTGCGTATTTCACGCATTTTAGCAAACCCTGTGTATGTTCGCGCGAACGCCGATGTTTACGCGTATTATAAGGGCGCGGGGGCGGTTTTGCACAACGGTGTTGAGGAGTTTGACGGTTTACACGGCTGTACGATTTATGGAAGACGACAGGGCAAAACCAAGAGCAAGTTTCGCGATTTAGCGGGTGAGCATATACAGCTAAATCGGCACGAAGGACTGATTTCGGCGGAGGATTGGCTGCGGGTGCAGTACCGATTGAGCGAGAATAAAGCGCTGAAAAACAGCGGCAGCGGAACACATAGCTGGCTGTCGGGGCTTGTGAAATGCGGCTTTTGCGGGTACGCGGCGACTGTTGTCAGCGGTCAGCCTAACGGCAAGCGATACGTTTACTGCGGCGGCAGAAAGCACAAATTATGCCACGAAAGCAAAGGCGGTTTGACGTTTGACGAAATCGAGGATGCGGTTGAACAAAAGCTGATTGAATACGCGAAAAATCTGAAGTATGAAACTAACCGTTGTGTGGAGATAAATTTAGGCGAAATAAACTCGCTCAAAGCGCAGAAAATCAAGCTCGAGGAAGAAATCGACAACATTGTAAACAGCTTTGTACTTGCAACTAGTTCGCTGTTACAGCAACGACTGAATGAAAGGATTTGCGTTATTGAGCAGCAGATAAAAGATATTGACGGAAAACTCGCAAAGTTAGCTGTTTCACGGGCAAATGTGATTGACGAGAACGCGATTTTACCGCTTTTGGAGGAGTGGGACGAGTTGGATTTTGAAGACAAGAAAGAGGTCGCAAAGCTGCTTATAAAGCGCGTTGTCGTGTATGATAGTAAGACTCCGATTGAGGTGGAATTCGCAGTATAATCATATTTTACCCTTGTAACGTTTAGTGACCGCAAAGACCGTATGAGTATGGCGCACGGGCTGGAGGTTCGCGTGCCGTTCTGCGATTATCGGCTGGTCGAGTACGCGTACAACATTCCCGCAAATTACAAGAATTACCGTGGTCGCGAAAAGGGGCTTGTGCGGTTTGCGATGCAGGGAGTGCTGCCCGAGGACGTTTTGTGGCGCAAAAAAAGCCCGTACCCGAAAACCCACAACCCGAATTATCTGGAGCTGCTGTCAAAGCGGCTCACCGATGTGCTGAACAGCTCGGACTGCCGGCTTGTGGAGCTTGTGAACGCCGATGAACTTCGGAAAATGCTCGCGACAAACGGCGCGTCATTCAAGAAAAACTGGTACGGGCAGCTGATGACCGTGCCGCAGATTTACGCGTATTTTTTGCAGACGGAATTTTGGCTGCGGAAGTACAACGTTATCGTCAAATACTGAAAAAAGCCCCGTGCGCGAAACACGGGGTGTTTTTTATAAAAGTACCTTGCGGGTGAAGATTAACCCCTAGAAGAAACTAGGGGCGAAAAAGGGTGATTGCAAATCAGGATTTACGCACCGCGGCTTTGGTCAATTTCGTGCTAGTGTGACATTCTGTCACCTGCGAAATTGACAAAAACGCAGAGGAGAACGTTCCGAAGGAACGTTCTCACTGGTGCGCCTGACAGGACTTGAAACTGTATTTGCCATTTAGGTAATCTCTGCTAATCATAGCTGATTGCTTTTTTTATCAGCATTACAAGGAAATTGCTTGTGGTGATTTTCAATCATTTCAAGTGATTTTTAGTAAAAATAATGACCAAAATAAAGACCAACCAAATCAATGATTGCCCCTATACATTTTTAAGCCGCTTAGATATAAAGCTTAGAGAATATACTAATCGCAGCCCAGGCAAGTCAGGCTGCGATTAGTTTTGAGTTGACCAATTAT
>SFLN01000173.1 GCA_004554555.1 [Eubacterium] saphenum
ATCCTCGTTGTACGGCCCAACAAGCCAGTTTCCCGACTCGGTGACTTGATAATATTTATCGGTATCCGTGTCAACCATCAGCACGGGAATAACACCGCTGTCGAGCACTGTTCCGTCAATGTAATAGTGGCTTTCACCATCGAAATATATGTCGTGAAAACGGGGATTTCCGGCAATTTCCGCAGTTCCGATGTGACCTGCGACAACCTTCATATCCAAGCCCTCGATTTTACCGGTTTCGGCGGGATATTTCGTTGTGTAAACATCATCGGAGGTTGTCCATTCCCACAAATCTCCCCCGTCTTCATCAATTCCCGCGTGAACGAAAATCGTGTTTCCATCAACATAAAATCGCGGAAGATTGCCAAGCCAATTTATGTACCTGTCGTCGTCTTTTTCATCGAAATCATACTCGCTTTGGGCGAACGCTCTTTCGGTTTGGTCGATTGTTGCGGTGCCGTTGAGAACCCATTCGTCGTGATTTCCGAGCAAAGCTATGATTTTGTCCGACCCGTAACGTTGTTCAAGGCGCATAATTTTGTCGAGAACACCGCGGTTATTATCGCCGCCGTGCACATAGTCGCCGAGGAGAACCAGCTTCGCGTCCCTTTCGTCAAGGTGCTCCGTAACCAGCGCCAGCGCTTCCTCAAACTCTGCCAGACATCCGTGAATATCGCTTAAACAGTAGATTTTCATTGTGTTCTCCTTTTGGCTTTGAAATCAATCCCGGCTTTTTTCGCTTGACTGCACAAGTCCCTTGTCATCAGCCTGTATTTTTTTCCGTCCTTGATAAAATTTGTTCCGCATTGCCGAAACTCAAAGGAAACGTTTTTGCGAATACACTGTTCTCGGATATCGAGCACCCACGCGTAATCAAGCGGTCTTGCGTTAACGTCCGACTCGCCTCCGACAACAACCAGCTCCACGTCATCGAGATACTTTTCAATGTTAATTTGTTCAAGCAGCGGCTGCGCGGTAATACATTTGTGTTTAATCGGGAGCTTGCTGAAAATCGCGAGTTTATAATCGGCATTTTTCTGATTTTCAATCGTGCAGCCGACAGCCACATTTTCGTATCCGTCGTTCCAGTCTTCGGGAACGCACTCCATAAACCTGTCGATACGCTTGGTTAAAAACAGAAATGTGCAGTCGGGGCGTTCTTTTATCATCTGCCAGCAGTCCCCGCGCCAGCTGTCGGCGTCTTGAATCAGAAAATCCGTGGAAAAGCAGGTGTAGACAATGCCCGCTTTCATTTTGTAGCTGCCGTTTTTGAGACGCTCGGCGGGTTTTGCGAAATCCTTTGTCTTGACAATTTGACTTGTATCAACACCGCGCTTTGCGTCGCCTTTGTGAATGTAGCAGTGCAGGCAGCCGTCGCTGCACCTTTTGCAGCCTCTCCAGGGATTCCACATAGCCATAAAATCACGCTCCCGTCAAAATTAAAGCATAGAGTTATAGTTTATTATAGCACATTCAAATGTCAAAGTAAAGCGTTATTTTTCTATCATTTTCGAGTATTGAAAAACATATATTTTCTTTCTTGACTTTTTTGTCAAAAAGTGGTATAATCAGATTGTCAAAAATTTTACTACAAAAGGAGAACATTATGGGCAGATTTTCTACAACAATTCAAATCAAAAATGACAGCAAAACAAAGTTTACGGACGCATTTTGTGAGATGATGAAAAAGCGCGGGTTTGTGCCTTGTTCCGAGGACGAAGCGGCGCTGTCGTATCTGATTGCATTCAGCGGCGGTTGGACAACTCTCACGTCGGAGGACTATTCCGAAAATCCGCAGAAAGCAAACGAGGATATGCAGCAAATCGCGGGAGAGTTGAATACAACGGTTTTTTCGGTGACGGTTGTGGACAGTGATTTTGCGATACTGGAGCAATGCGGCGAAAACTCGGACACGATTATAGTCGGCGACGGTTCCGCTTACGGAATTGAAGACGCACCGAGGGGCAGGCGCGAGTGCTGGGAGCCGCTTTTGGCGGAGGGAAAAACCTGGGAGCAGTTATCCGAGATTTGTGAGAAAAACGAGGTTTTTGCGGAGGATACTCTTTGCGAGGCAGCGCCATTGCTTGATATAGAGCCAAGGTATATGTTTGCGGATTACAGGGATTTTTCCGAAAACGCCGACAGCGACAGTAACATAACCGCGATGTTTTTTAAGAAAGCCTGAGTTCAACAAGCTTTCTGCGATAAAAAACAGCAAAAATACAAAGGAGCAGCCGTGCGTTGCTCCTTAAATTTTTGTATGCCTTCAGCCAAAGAAACCCTCGTCCAAAAGCAGCTCAAGAACTCTTGCTTCTCTTTCGAGCATTATACGATTATGCGGGCTATGGTTTTCGCCGCGATTTTTGTTTATAGCAATCATGGGTTCAACATATTCCAAAGTAA
>SFLN01000174.1 GCA_004554555.1 [Eubacterium] saphenum
CCTTGGAAACGCCGTGTAGATAATCGTTGATAATATCGGAAACCAAATGCTCGTTAAAAAGCTCCTCGGTATCGTCCTTTGACGAGATATCCTCGTTCAGCTCCGACAAAATCAGCTTCAGCTCCGAACCGCCGCGTTTTATACTGCTGTCGCGCTCGCAGCGGTTCAGCGCCTTGTTTCGCACAATTTTTGCCAGAAAAGCCGAAAGCTTGTTCGGGCGCTGCGGCGGGATAGAGTCCCACGCAGCTAAATATGTATCGTTGACGCATTCTTCCGACTCCGAGTGAGAGTGCAGAATATTATTCGCCACGCAAAAACAAAGCCCGCCGTATTTTTGCTCGACAATTTTCAGCGCCTGCTCGTCACGCTCGAAAAACATATCAACAATTTTTTTGTCTTCCAACCAACTCACCCCCTCGTAAATTAAGACAGATTTTTCGAGAAAAAATTACATTTATTATAGCGAAAATTTTTCGTGTTGTCAAACCGTTTTCAAAAAGCAATTTATAACTTTTTGAGCAACAATTCCCTTTAATATTTTTTCGGAGTGTGAAAATAATATTAACGCAAAGGCGATGAACCATTTATCGTTTAAATCGAAAAACCTTTGCTTATTATTGATATCAAGGAGAATTATTATGTCTAACAAACAGGCTAAGGCAAATCTTAACAACATCAAGATGCAGGCTGCCAACGAAGTTGGCGTTACCCTCAACAACGGCTACAACGGCGACCTCACCGCAAGACAGGCTGGTTCTATCGGCGGTATGATGGTTAAAAAGATGATTGAGTCCTACGAGCAGAACGCTCAGTAATCGGTTTTTTGACCTGAAGCAATCCCTCGGGCAGCAGTCCGGGGGATTATTTTTGCAGCATACTTGACAATTAATGTTATAATGTGTTATAATAATCTATATATGGATATTTTTCACTTGTAAAGTTGATTTGCGGGAGGAAATTATGAACAAAATGCTAAAGAAATCGGCGGCGCTGATTTTTGCCGCCGTGATATTAACAACAGGCTGCGCGGGGAATACCGTCAAAGAGGGCGAAAGCGGCTCTTCGATAAGCTCCGAAAATTCCGGCTCGTCGGGCTCGGGAAATTCGGACAATTCGGGTGCATATCCTGCGGGCGACGCACCTGTCGGCGGTGAAAGTACATACTCGTCCGAGAGCAGCTCGTCAAGTACCTCGGCTAGTTCTTCAAGCGCGGAAAGCTCATCATCACAACAGCCCGAAAATTCTCAGAGCAGCTCTTCATCAAGCTCTTCAAGTTCATCGTCAAGTTCTTCATCTTCATCGAGTTCATCGAGCAGCGCTTCTTCGGGAGGAATTTCCTGCGAGGTTAAATCGGGGAGCACCTGGGAAGAGGGCGGAAACAAGTGCGGTTCCGCGGAGCTTGTTGTCAAGAACAATTCAAGCAGCGCGGTGAGCGGCTGGAAGGTCAGCTTTACCGTGCCGAACGGCTTCAAAATCACAAATTCCTGGGGCGGAAATTTCTCGGTGAACGGAACAACCGTTACCGTAACAAACGTTGATTACAACGGAAACATTCCCGCAAACGGCTCGGTTTCGGGCGGTTTCAATTACAGCTCGCCGTCCGCGCTCAACTCATCGGGCGGCTCGGGAAGCGGCACTCCGTCAAGCAGCAGTTCAAATAACAACAATAACCAAACCAGCAGCCAAAGTCAAAATCAAAGCAGCAGCAATTACACGCCGAGTTCTTCCGATGTGCAGGAATTGCTGAAGCGCTCGGAAAACGCGGTTCAGGGCGATGACTGGCTGCACACGGACGGAAACAAAATTCTCGACAAAAACGGCAAGAAGGTTTGGCTTACGGGCGTGAACTGGTTCGGCTATAACACAGGTACAAACACGTTCGACGGTCTTTGGAACAGCCAGCTTGTTCCCACGATAAAGGCAATCGCCGACCACGGCTTTAATCTGATAAGAGTTCCGATTTCGGCGCAGCTTATCAATCAGTGGGCGGCGGGCGAGTACCCGAGAGCAAACTACAACAACGCCTACAATCCCGAGCTGAACAATATGAACAGCCTTGAGATTTTCGAGTATTTCCTCAAGCTCGCCGAGGAAAACGGAATGAAGGTTATGCCCGACATTCACTGCGCGGAAACAGACGCAATGGGGCATAACGTTAATCTTTGGTACACCGACAAGGTTTCGGTTGATGATTATTATCACGCGCTGGAGTGGCTTGCTTCGCGTTATAAGAACAACGATACCATTATTGCTATCGATATCAAAAACGAGCCTCACGGCAAACCGAATGAAACAAACAAGGCAATCTGGAACGACTCTACCGATAAAAACAAC
>SFLN01000175.1 GCA_004554555.1 [Eubacterium] saphenum
TGATAACGTTGTTTATCTTCTCGGTTGGGCAAACTCCCGCGCAGAAGCAAGACAGCTTGTTACTCACGGTCATTTCTGTGTAAACGGCAAAAAGGTTGATATTCCTTCATACCTTGTTAAGGCCGGCGATGTAGTTTCCGTGAAGGAAAAGACAGCTCAGACAGATTCCTTCAAGGCTATTGCAGACGCAAACGGTTCAAGACCCGTTCCGCAGTGGCTTGAGGTAAACCGCGAGCAGCTTACGGGCAAGGTTGTTAACCTTCCCGAAAGAGACCAGATTGAGGCTCCTGTTGAGGAACACCTTATCGTCGAGCTCTATTCAAAATAATGCTCTTTACCTTATTGATTTGCTTTTGCAAATCGAACTCACACAGCATTCTGTGAAATCTAAGGAGGGTTTTGTATGATTGGTATTGAAAAACCCAGAATTGAGTTTACCGACTCAATGGAAGACGCTGCTTACGGTGCGTTTGTTGTCGAACCCCTTGAAAGAGGTTTCGGTACGACATTGGGCAACAGCCTTCGCCGTGTACTGCTCTCATCGCTTCCGGGCGTTGCGGTAACGTCAGTCAAGATTGACGGCGTTCAGCACGAGTTTTCGAACAGCGAAATCGTGCGCAGCCTCGAGGCCGCCGAAAAGACGGCGAAAAAAGACCTCCAGCAAGTCAAAAACATCATTCGCGGCGTCATCACGCTCGACGACGTCAAATCCGCCTTCGAAAAGTTACAAAATCAGAACGATATCGAGCGCAATGGCGAGCAGGCGAGCGCCTTTTTAGACGAAGTATTGCGGCGTAAAGACGAGGCAATAAAGACGCAAACGATGTGCGAGGCGACCCTGACACAGCGCAAAAATGCGTGGTTTGGGGCGGGCAAACCCGTCGTCCCCGATGGCGTCGAAATCCGCGAGTCAACCGTCGCCGAATACAACGCTTTTGCCAACGACGACGCCCAAAAACTCGTCAATATCAATGCGCAAATCGCCGACAAAGAAAAGATCTCCGATCGCGCCAAACACGCTCGCGACGCCCTCGCCAAAGACCTCGAACGCCTCAAATCCGTCCAGCGCAGCCATGCGCAAGTCATCTCGGAGTCGCAACTCAGCTTCGAAGATTTACCCCTGCTAGAGCCCGAAGACATGGGCAACGCCATATCGGACCTCGAAACGCGCCTCGAAGCATTCCGCGCCGTCCATGCATCGCTCGATACCGACCGAAAATCGTACGTTTCTGCCATCCGAAAATTCGTCGAAAAGCCAGAATTTGCCGAAATCGCAGCGCACAACCGCATCATCGGTCAATTCAAAGTCCTCGACCCCGACGCGCTCGAAAATTCCGCCCAAGAGTACCGAAACTCGCTCGACATCCGAATCCGCGAGCTCACCGCCACACTCGCCGAAATCGAAAAGCACCGCAACATCCTCGCAAAATTGCTGCTCAACGCCGCCGAAGAAGGCTTGCGCCTGCTCAAACTCGCCGATTCCGCCAGCACCGTGCCGCGCGAAGTCCCCGACATCGGCGGTTCGCGCTTCTTGCGCATCACGACAAAAGAGCCGCCATCGCCAAGCGACAAACTCGAACTCATCCAAGAGCTCGTCGACACGCTCATCGACGAAAACGTGCTCCCCACCGGCGCCAAACTCATCCAACGCGCCGTGCGCCAAATCGCCCATCCGTTCACCGCAAAAGTCCTCAATCCCGACCCCGCATCGCCACAGCGCCTCATCGAAATCACCGAAACGGCACGCTTCTCGGGTGGCGAGCAACTCACTTGCGCCATCCTCCTCTACTGCACACTCGCCAACGTCCGCGCCCGCACCCGCGGCATGAACCGCCAACCGACGAGCGTCCTCATCCTCGACAACCCCATCGGACGCGCCAGCCGCACCGTTTTCATCAACATGCAGCGCCAATTCGCCAGCGCCATGGGCATCCAACTCATCTACACGACCGCCGTCAACGACCTCGAAGCACTCTCGATCTTGCCCAACATCGTTCGCCTCCGCAACGAGCGCACCGACCTCAACAAAGGTCACCGCCTGCTCGAACAAGACGTCGACATTTCGGGGCAACTCGAGGCCATCCGACTTGCAAAAAATTCGGACATTTCGCACGAAAACGACGATCCCATCGACGAAACCGACGATTTCGAGAACAAAATTGACGAAAACGACGAACTCTCGGAAGATTACCCCACCGATAATTTAGACTAGCTTCCTTTTATTTCTCGCATTTTGCTTTTGTTTCTCTTTTTTCGCCGCCTATTGCCCCCGAGGGGGCAATACGTCGGCGGCTCCGGCTATGTGCTCGCCGCCAGCCTAGCTGGCGGCTT
>SFLN01000051.1 GCA_004554555.1 [Eubacterium] saphenum
CGAGATGAAATTGCTTATGCGTCAGAAGGTGCGGGTGATTTCCCGAAATCCCGACAACGAGGCGCTTTACGAGGAAACCTACGGCGAGATGCTAGACGAGCTTGCAAATCAGGTCGATTCGCTTGAAAATCAGATAGCGGCGATAAGCGAAAAGCACAGCGCGGTTGTTCGCGTAAACCGAACGGCAAAAACCGCGATTGATATTTTCAACGATATTATCGAAAAGGACGCGCTCTGTCGTTCCGATTTGGAGGTGATCATCGAGCGGATTGATGTTTTCGAGGACAAGGTTGAGATAAAGCTGAAATCGAATATCGACGCTCTGCTTCGGCTTGAGCCGCAGAAAGGTCTTACCGCAAATTTTAATTGTGACACGGTTAATATCACAAAAACGGTCACCCAGAAAAGTCCTTGCAGAAAGGACAAGGTTATCCGTGTCAATGTTTTCAGCGAGGGCGACCCCCTTGAAATATACACCAGCCCCGAGGGTGAGGTTATCTTTAAAAAGTACTCGCCTGTGGGTGAAATCAGCAGCACCGCTTCGCAGTATGCAGACGTTTTGTCAAAGGTTGGCGGGTGTCCGGCGGTGATTTGCGACCGCGACCACGTTATCGCGGTTTCGGGAATGTCCAAGAAGGAGATAATCGAGCGCCGTGTTTCGGGCTCTCTCGAGGACTTGATTGAGCAGCGTAAGAGCTACGTTCTCAAAAACAGCGATGATAAGCGCCTGAACCCGATTGAGGGAGTTGACCGCTACGCGCTTGTGTGCTCGCCGATTTTGGCGTCGGGCGATGTAAACGGCGCGGTGATAATGCTTGCGGGCGACAACGACAAGGACGCTGCCACCGCCGAGCAGTCCGCGCTGGTACAAGCAGCCGCGCTTTATTTTGGCAAACAGATGGAAGAATAAATTGAATCGCCGCGCTGTCCCGTTGATTTGGACAACGCGGCATTTTGCTGTAAAAATTCGGATAATTTTTTCGGCTTGCAATATAATAAAGTATTGACAAAACTGCATTATTATGGTAAAATATTTATAACTATAAGTAGAAATATGTAAATTTTGGGGAAAAAACAATGAAAAATAAAATAATTGCATTAATAGCGGCGGCAGCGCTGGGGCTTTGCGGCTGTACAGCGCAGGAAAAAAAGGAAACCGTGAGTGTGATTGACGCGGGGGGAGTGTCGCTCGGTTCGTCCGAGGGCGTGATTTCCTATGGCTCAAGCACCTCTTATTCCGTCAATTCATCTGCGCAAAGCTCATCGGGCAGCTCTTCGTCAAGCTCCGATTACTCAAGCTCTTCTGTTTATCCAAGCTCTTCGGACAGCGGAAAATCCTCGACAACCGAAACGTCAAGCTATTCCGCTGCGGGAAGCGTTTCGGAAAGCAGCTCTTCTTCAAGCTCTTCATCAATCGTTTCATCAACCGAAAGCTCATCATCTTCATCAACACAAATAAGCTGCTCGTCATCATCGGAGCAGCCGCTTCCGCCGTCGAATTTCGGCACAAACACCTACCGCGCGCTCAATTACAGCGAGGTTAAGGGAATGTGGATTTCTTACATAGACCTTGCGGGAATTATGAGCGGAAGCGAGGGCGATTTCAGAAGCAGAATTTCGTATATTTACGATAACTGCAAATCTCTCGGGATAAACACGGTGTACGTTCACGTCCGTTCACACGGCGATGCGTATTACAGCTCGGATTTCTTCCCGCGAACCAAATATCTCGGCGGTACTTATGACCCGCTTGATGTTATGATTGAGGAGGCGCACGCGCGCGGGCTGTCGTTCCAAGCGTGGATAAACCCGCTGCGAGGGTGCGCGGTATCGGATATCGAGCGTGAAAGCGGTTATCCGATGTACAGCTGGGCGGGCGGCGAAACTCGTCTTGTTCAAGTCGGCAGCTATTACTACTTTAATCCCGCGTACAGCGAGGTTATCGAGCTTATCGCGGACGGCGCGCGTGAAATTACCGCAAATTACGACGTTGACGGCGTTCACATCGACGACTATTTCTATCCCACAACCGACAGCTATTTCGACAGCGCGGCGTTCTCTCAAAGCGGTTTGTCGTCGCTCTCGGAGTTTCGCCTTGCGAACTGCGACAAGCTGGTTTCTTCGCTTTATAAGGCGGTGAAGCGCGGAAACAGCTCGGCGATTTTCGGAGTAAGCTGCCAGGGAAGTATCTACAACAATTACAACTATATGTACGCGGACGTCAAGAAATGGTGCACCGAGAGCGGCTATATCGACTACATAATGCCGCAGATTTACTATGGTTTCAAGAACTCCGCCGAGCCTTTTGAGGAGTGCGTGAGCACCTGGAATAATCTCGCATATTCGGGGAATATCCCGCTGATTGTCGGAATTACGGCAGCAAAGCTTGGTCTTGAGGACAAGTGGGCGGGCGCCGGAAACCAAGAGTGGATAACCGACGAGGATATCCTGAAGCGGCAATTTTTGGTATCGTGCGAACAGCCGTCCTACGGGGGAGTAGGAATTTACAGCTACGGGGCTGTTTTCAATGCGGATTATTCGGTGCAAAATCAGGTTGACCGCGAAATCGAGGCTCTGAAATCCGTGATGAATTGAGGATAAAAAGACAAAACGTGAAAACAGACAAACGGGGAAAAGTTATGAAAAAGCTATTACGGGGAATAATTTCGGCGCTTTTGTGCCTGTCGATTATTTCAACGACAGCCTTTGCCGCGACAGGCGAGGATACTTCGGGGATAACCGAAACGGGCTCGGCGGACGCTGCCGAAACAACGCAGACCGCGCCTGTTCAAGCCGAGAGCAAAGTCTATCTTCAGGACGATATGCGGGCGGTTTTCCTCACGCCGAACGTTGATTTCGCCGCCGATACCGATTTGTCCGAGCTTTGCACGGAAATAATCGGCATGGGAATGAACGCGGTTGTTGTTCGTTCAACGGGTGAAAACGAGGACTTCTACGATTTCGAGCTTGACAGAACAGACGGGCTGCTGAACGATATGATAACGGCGGCGCACGGGGCAAATCTCTGCGCGTACCTCACGCTTGACGTGAATTCACTGGTGAAAAAGGTGCTCGAAAGCGGCGGCGGGCTGAAAGAGGGCTTCACTGCGGCGGTACACAAATTCGCGATGAAATACAACTGCGAGGGCATAATTCTCGTAAACTATTACACCGAGAACACCCCCGAAATGTACGCCGAGTATCTGCGCTCGGGTTCGGGTATCGGCTATGAGAACTGGCTCTACGAAACCAACCGTTACATAATCCGCACCGTGAGCGAGGCAATCCGCAAGACCTCGAACACAACTGCTGTCGGCATTTTTATGGAGGATATGTGGGCGAACGCCTCGGCGAAAGAGGGCGGCTCGGATACCGCGGACACAAAGCAGGCGTTTTTTGACGGCTTTTGCGACACGAAAAGCTATGTGGAGAGTGGGCTTGCGGACTTTGTTATGCTGAAAGCGTACGGTTCAACCGAGGATATCGCGCTCAATTTTGAGAAAGTGGTATCGTGGTGGTACGAGCTTGCCGAGAAAAGCGGCGTGAAGTGCTACGTCTGCCACTTGAACGAGCGTATCGGCAGCAAGAGCGGCTGGAACGAGGACCAGCTTCTCCGACAGCTTACGATTATGGACGAGCATTTCCAAAATCTCGGCGGCAGCGCGTTTAACTCGTATGCTTCGCTTCACGACAATGTTCTCAATACCGCGGATACTCTCAAAAAATACTTTGCCGACCAAATCAACACGCAAACCCTTTTCGAGGGACTTGAAATGGTAACGCCGCAGTACACGAATTTTGTCACCTACGACCCGACCGTTAAGTTTATGGGAACGTTTGACGAGAACTTCGACGTGTACTTTGACGGAAGAAAAATTGAGCTGAACGAGCGCGGAAACTTCCTCATAACCAAAGACCTGAATGTGGGCGGTAACAGCTTTACAATCGAGCACAAGGGCAAGAAAATCAACTATTATATCGAGCGGCGCGTTGAGGTTTTGAAGTCGGTTGAGAACGTGAATAATATCACGGTTGCGGGCGGCACGAGAATTACAATAGGTGCGATTGCGTACAGCGGCTCGTCGGTATCCGCTTCGATAAATGGACAGATTGTAAACCTCAAGGAAACCGCTTCGGGTGAACAGATAGGCGAGGACTCGTCTTACTCCGAGTTTGTGGGCTATTACACCGCGCCGAAGGGTATTGTCGGGAAAACGCAGGAGCTTGGAAACATCAGCTTCTACGGCAACTATATGGGCTTTGAGAAATATATGACGGGCGGCTCGATAACGGTTGAGGCGCTTCCCGAGCCAACTCCGCCGAAGGAGGATATCAAGGTTGATATTATCCCCGACCAGTCAACAAAGGGAACGGGCGAGATTGTCGGGCGAATTGACCCGATAATCGACGATGTGCCGGGCGAGTATGTGACCTACGTCAAGGTTCTCGGCAACAACACGGATGTGCTTTCCGCGGAAACAACGGGACGTGTGCCGACGCCGGAGTTCTCGCAAATGCCCGCGAACACTATTGATTACTACAAATCCTCCTCGGACGGCTATGTTATAACAACCTCGGGCAAGCGTTACCGCGAGGATTACGTCACCACGTTCACCGACACGGGACTTGGCTACAACGCGCTTTATGTAAAGACTGTCGGAAACGTGAGCGGACGGAGCTTTATCACGCTTTCTCTCGACTATCGGACAAGCTTCAACATAACCACCTCGCAGGAGTTTGTGGAGGGCTATGACGGACCGTTTGGAGTGACGAATTTCAACGCGCAGTACATCTACATAACCTTTGACAACGTGACTTCTGTAACCGCTTTGCCGAGCTTTATCAACTGCGCGCTGTTCAGCGCGGGCGAGTGGGAGCACGTTGAGGAGGACGGTATACCGAAATTCCGAATGAAGCTCAAGCTTAGACAGCCGGGCATTTACAGCGGCGTTACGGCAACCTACGATGATGAGAAAAATCTCCAGCTTATGTTCCCCGTACCGACGCCGACGCTCTCGGGCAAAACGATTGTCATAAGCCCGGGACACGGTATGAACGATGAGGGAAAATGGGACACGGGCGCAATCGGACAGGTAACCGAGGCGGAGATAAACTATGCGGTTGCCGACCTTATTGTTGAGGAGCTGCAGTCGCGCGGGGCAACGGTTATCCGCTTGAACAACGAAGAGGTTGGACGAACAAACCGTGAGCGACCGAGAGCGGCAACCTATTACAACGCGGATTTGTTTATCGAGCTGCACAGCAACGCTGCGGCAAGTCCCGATGCACACGGCACCGAAGCGTATTATTTCACGCCGTGGTCGCAGCCGCTAGCCGAGGCGGTTACGGACAACCTTGCCGCGTGCCTTGACAGGATTTACGGCGACGGAACAAGGAGCGCGCGCGGCGACAAGTACAGTTATTGGAGCTACACGCTCGAGCAAGGTTTCCCGTGCATACTCGTGGAAATGGGCTTTGTTTCCAACGACCGCGAGTGCTTGATTTTGGCAAATCCCGACAATCAGGTTTTGCTTGCCGAGGCAATCTCGGACGGTGTCGAGGAATACTTCACGCGCAGTAATCTGAGCTACAATTAACAAAAACTCCTCCCGAGCGTGGGAGGAGTTTTCATATTGCCAAGAATTAACTGTTGACAAGCGCGTCTTTGATTTCGGGGAAATACCAGCTGCTTGCTTTCCTGTCGAGAACACCGAAAAGCTCGCCGCTGCCGGAGAAAGCGTTGTTGTCCCACCAGAAGCAAGGGATACCGCGTTTTCGTGCCTCGGAAACGTAGGTTGCCGCGAAATCGGCACGGGCTGCGGTGTTGTTGTTTTTGTTACGCGCACCGAATTCACCGATGATAACCGCCGTTCCCTTGCTCACGAATTTCTCGTAAAGCTTATCCATAAAGCCGGTCATATTCTGCATATCGTTGGGGTTGGAGCTTGACCACTGCGAGGTGCCGCCGTCCTGCAAGGCAAATTCATACGGCGTGTACGCGTGGACGGAAACGATAATGTGTCTGTTGTTGGAAACGGGGTCTGTCGGGAGAACATAGCCCGCGTTCAGCACGCCGTCCGCGGAAGCGTCATATCCGGGACACATAATAAAGCGGGTTTTGTTGTAGCCGCCCGCCGCGCGGATTGTGTTCACGCCGACCTGATTTATCTCGTTAATGCACTGGATTGCTTCTTTGCAGTCTGCGTTGTTTTCGTCAATCCACCACTCGTTGTTGTGACCAATAAGGCGCGGCTCGTTCATCACCTCGAAAATCAGCCGCTCGTCGTAATCCTTGAACCGAAAGGCAAGCTGCCGCCAGACAGCGGATATGTAGTTTTTGGATTGATCGAGGTATTGATTTTTGGGGAACATAAAGCTTGTGCTGTTATCGTGGTGAATGTTGAGGATAACGAACATATCGCGCTCCAGACACCAATCGACAACCTCGTTCACGCGCGCAAGCCACTGTTCGCTTATCGAGTAATTTTCGGAAACGTGGTTGTGCCACGAAACGGGAATACGCACGGCATTGAAGCCTGCATCCTTTAGCATTTGGATATGAGTTTCGGTGTTCATATCGCCGTTCCACGCGGACTCGTAGAGCATTTCGTCGTTCACCCAGGTGCAGTCGGACGCGTCGAAGGAGTTGCCGATATTCCAGCCGACTTTTATCATTTTCGCAAGCTCAATGCCCGAAATCTGCGACAATTCCGATGGATTTCCCGAGGTTGAACCCGAGGAGCTTGAGGCCGCGGGGGGAACTTCCGTTGAACTTGATGAACTTTCCGTTGAACCCGAAGAGCTTGTTGAGCTAGCGCTTTCCGTTGAATTTGCACTTTCTGTTGAACTCGAGGAACTCGCGCTCTCGGTTGAACTTGATGTACCCGAAGAACTTGAGGATACCGATGAACTCGAAATCGCCGAGGAATTTTCGTTTACGGTACCGTTTGAGCAGCTCGAAAGGCTCACGACAGCCGCTGCCGCAATCAGCACGAGAATTTTCCGTTTCAAAAGCAACACTTCCTATTTTATTATTTGGAAACATTTTACCATATTTCGCACTATTTGTCAATCGAAAAAGCGGAATAATTACGAAAAAGTTGCTCAAAATAGAAATTGCGCAGAAAAATTTTGAAATTTTTGAAAAAAGTACTTGACAAAAAAGATGGTTTGTGGTAAAATATTTTATGTTGATTGCTGGGGCGTCGCCAAGCGGTAAGGCAACGGACTCTGACTCCGTCATTCGGGGGTTCAAATCCCTCTGCCCCAACCAGTGTAGAGCTGAACCTTATTATTATAGGGTTCAGCTTTTTTATAAGCAATAAAACAGGCGCTGTTATTTCACAACGCCTGTTCCTTTTTATATCGCGTTAACCGCAATAACCGCGAGAATACCGCCGATACTGCTGCCGATAAGGTTTACGACAATCTGATAAGTCCAGTCAACCTTCTCGCCGTTTTTGTTCGGGAACGGGAGAATTGCAAACCAAATGCTGCTGAAGAACGAGCGCATACCGTTCATACTGAAGCCCGTGCTGTTCAGGGTAAGCGAGAGGAGCATTACTGCGGCGAAGCCGACAATTCCGATTACAATCGCATTTTGGGCAACCTTTATTGTCTCGAGAACAAGGAACAGGAACAAAAATGTTGCAAGAACTTCCTGTACAAAATTCAGCGGCATATTTTTCTCAACGGGCTAAGCCGAGAAAATACCGCGTTTCGGAGCGTCGCCCGAAGCCTTGAACGAGTCCCAGAAGAAAATCATACAAAGAATTTCCGCTGCGCCCGCCGCCAGGAACTCCATTAAAATCAACAGCGCGCCTTCTGCGAGGTTCAAGCCCTTTGCGGGGTCGATTAGCTTTTCAATCCACTGCCCGAAAACAACGCCCGGGTTAAGCGCGGCAGGACCGCCCATAATCACTGCAACGGTAAGACCAAAGCCGACCGCCAGGCTCCACGCCACCGCAAGCTCTATGTAATTCAGTTTGCTCACAAGCGTCTTTTTAAGGCTGATGTTACACATATAAGCGTAACCGCCGAGCAGAAAAATCAAACTTCCCACAAATTCCGATAAGAGTACCATAAAAATTTCCTCCGTTTTTTGTATAGAAGTACACCAAAATTTAGGCTTCAGCATATTTCTTGGCATAATTTTAATAACATCTTTACATTAGCTAACTGTTTAATTGTCAACTCTTTTAGCAAAACGGGTTGACATTGCCGTAGTTTCGTGTTATAATTGTCTACGGCAATACGCTTTGGAGGTATACAATTTTGACGTTAAAGGAACAGCTTCGCGGGATGCTTGAAGAAAACCGCGGGGAATATATATCGGGCGAGGATATCGCGAAACGGCTCTACTGCACGCGCGGCGCAGTGTGGAAGGCAATAAAGGCTCTTCGCGCGGAGGGACTGCGGATAGACGCGGTGACAAATCGCGGCTATTGTCTTGAGGACAGCTCGGATATAATCAGTGAAACAGGAATTCGCCGTTATCTTGATGGTGAACACGAAATTTTTGTGCTGAAAACAGTAGGCTCGACCAACGCTTATCTGCGGGAGCTTGCGCAAAAAGGTGCTTCGGAGGGCACGCTTGTGGTTTCGTCTGAACAGACTTGCGGTCAGGGCAGACGCGGGCGCACGTTTTTCTCGCCGGCAGACACGGGGCTTTATATGAGCGTACTTTTGCGCCCTAAAGTTGCGGTGAACGAGGCGGTGAAAATCACCTCGGCGGCAGCGGTTGCCGTTTGCGCGGCGCTTGAAAGGGTGTGCGGCGCTTCGCCCGAAATCAAGTGGGTGAACGACATTTATATCAACGGGAAAAAGGCTGCGGGTATCCTCACCGAGGCGGCTTTTGATATGGAAAACGGCGCGCTTGACTACGCGGTGCTGGGTATCGGAATAAACGTGTATCCGCCCGAAAACAGCTTTCCCGAGGAGCTTTCGGACATCGCGGGAGCTGTTCTTGAGAAGCGCACCGGTGACTTGCGAAATCGTCTTGCGGCAGCGGTTTACGAGCAATTTATGCAGCTGTACGCGCTTCTTCCCGACAGCGGTTATCTTGATGAATACCGAAAGCGGCTGATGTGGCGCGGTGAGCAGATTTTCGTGCTCTCGGGCGCGGACGGTAAGGACAAAACGCCTGCGGTTTTGGTTGACGTTGACGAAAACTGCGCGCTGAAGGTTCGGTATGAAAACGGGAGCTGCGGCGCGGTTTCATCGGGAGAAATCAGCATAAGGAGAAATTTATGACAGGAACAAAAACCAAAAACAGCGCTCTTATGCTTTGTATGTGCGCGATTTTCACGGCGCTCACGGCGGTCGGCGCGTTCATCAAAATCCCCATTCCGTATATGGAATTCACCCTTCAATTCCTGTTTACAACGCTTGCTGGGCTGCTTCTCGGCGGGAAATGGGGCGCGGCAGCGGTAGGCGCGTATGTTGTACTCGGGCTTGTCGGCGTGCCGATTTTCGCGGAGGGCGGCGGATTTTTCTACGTTCTGAAGCCAACATTTGGCTATCTGATTGGCTTTATCATCGGCACTTTTGTCACTGGTAAAATCGCAAACGCGGTTCCTAATCCGTCAATAAAGCGGCTTCTTGCGGCAAATTTTGCGGGACTTGGGATTGTGTACTTCCTCGGGATTTTGTACTTCTATTTCGCGAAAAATCTCTGGATTGAGGGCGGCGCAATCAGCTTTTCGATGACCTTGTGGTACTGCTTTGTGCTTGCGGTGCCGGGAGACATTCTGCTTTGCGTTTTGGCGGCGTTTCTCGGGAAACGGCTTATTCCGATTGTACAAAAATATCGCGGAGGAATTGCGAGATGATTGTTGAAGAACTGAAAAGCAAGATTTTGAACGGCGGCGAAATCACGCGAGAGGAAGCGATTTCGCTGATTGACGCGCCGCTCGGTGAGCTTTGCGAGGCTGCCGATGAAATCAGGGAGCGCTTTTGCGGGGACATTTTCGATATGTGTACGATTATCAACGGCAAGAGCGGGCGCTGCTCGGAGAACTGCAAATACTGCGCGCAGTCGGCTCACTACAACACGCGCTGCGAGGAATACCCGCTTCTGTCAGCCGAGGAAATTGTCGAGGGCGCGTTGTACAACTACAAGCGCGGCGTGCTGCGTTATTCGATAGTTTGCTCGGGAAAACGGCTCCCGGAAAGCGAGGTGGACAGCCTTTGCGAGAGCATTTGTGCGATAAAAAAAGCGTGCCCGATATCGATTTGCGTTTCTGCGGGACTGCTGGACGAGGAGAGCTTCCAAAAGCTGAAGCAAGCTGGAGTTGACCGCGTTCACAACAACCTTGAAAGCTCGCGCAGGTTTTTCCCCGAGGTTTGCACAACGCACACGTTTGACGACAAAATCGCTGCGATAAACGCGGCGAAGGCTGCGGGACTTGAGGTTTGCAGCGGCGGTATAATGGGACTTGGCGAAACGTTTGAGGACAGGATTGATATGGTTCTTGAAGCGCGGGGGCTTGGCGTGAGGTCAATTCCCGTGAACCTGCTCAACCCCATTCCGAACACGCCGTTTGAGCACAATCCCACGCTCACCGAGGAAGAAGCGGCGCGAGCGGTCGCGATTTTCCGCTTTATCATACCGAACGGGCAAATTCGGCTTGCGGGCGGCAGGGGCTTGCTCGGGGATATGGGCAAGGCGCTTTTCCGCTCGGGAGCAAACGCGGCGATATCGGGAGATATGCTCACAACGCGCGGAATTTCGATTGACAACGATATGAAAATGTGCGTGGAGCTTGGTTATCGCATAGAATTCGCAGAGGAGCGTTGAAATGGCAAAGGGACTTTTTGTAACGGCAACCGGAACGGATATCGGGAAAACCTACGTTACCGCGCTGATTGTCAAGAAGCTGCGCAGCTTCGGGCTGAACGCAGGATATTACAAGGCGGCGGTGAGCGGCGCGGAGAGCGTTTCCGAGAGTGATGCGGGGTATGTAAACAGGATTGCCGAAATCGGCGAGAGCGAGGAGCTTTTGCTGTCGTATTTGTACAAGACTGCTGTTTCGCCGCACCTTGCCGCAAGAATTGAAGGAAATCCCGCCGAAATGAGCGTGATAAAGTCAACGTTCGAGAAGGTTTGCGGGCAGTACGATTTTGTGACAATGGAAGGCAGTGGGGGAATTGTCTGCCCGATAAGAAAAGACGAGAAAGCCGTGATTTACCTCGAGGACATAATCGCGGCGCTTGGCTTGCCGTCAATCATTGTCGCGGACGCGGGGCTTGGCACAATAAACGCTGTTGTGACAACGGTTGAGTATATGCGCAAGCGAAAGCTGCCGATAAACGGGATTATCCTCAATAAATGGAACGGCGATTTTATGCAGCGCGACAATCTCGCGATGATTGAGGAACTCACGGGAGTGCGTGTAGTCGCGGTTGTTAAAGACGGGGATACCGAGCTTGAAATTGATGAAAAAACGCTTGTGGAGCTGTACAAGGATTTGGGATAAGGAGATTTGAAATGACGTATAACGAGTTGGTTGAGCAGGATTTGAAGTACATCTGGCACCCTTGCTCGCAGATGAAAGACTACGAAACGCTTCCGCCGATAGTGGTGGAGCGCGGCGAGGGCGTGAAGCTGTACGACAAAAACGGCAAGGAGTATATCGACATTGTGTCGAGCTGGTGGTGCAATCTGCTGGGGCACTGCAACCCGAAAATTAACGCGGCGGTGAAAGAGCAGATAGACAAGCTGGAGCACGTAATCTTCGCGAATTTCACCCACGAGCCTGCAATAAAGCTCTGCGGGGAGCTGATGAAGATAATCCCGAAAGGCTTGTGCAAATTCAACTTCTCGGACAACGGCTCGGCGGCTGTTGAGTGCGCGCTGAAGATGTCTTTTCAGTATCAGTATCAGACGGGCAAGCCGAAGAAACAGCGTTTTATGTGCCTTTCCGAAGGATATCACGGCGAAACAATCGGCGCGCTTTCGGTTGGCACAATGGACCTGTATGCGAAGATTTACCAACCGATGCTGATGGACACGATAAGGATAGAAGCGCCGGATTGCTTTCGCTGTCCTTACGGGAAAACGCGCGATAATTGCTCATGCGAGTGCTTTGAGCACGCGGAGAAAGCGTTTGAGCGGTACGCGGAGGAAACGGCTGCGGTTATCGTAGAGCCGCTTTTGCAGGGAAGCGCGGGTATGCGGATTTATCCCGCGTTGTACTTGAAGAAGCTGCGCGAGTTGTGCGATAAATTTGACGTACTGCTGATTGCGGACGAGATTGCGACAGGATTTGGGCGAACAGGGAAGATGTTTGCGTTTGACCACGCGGGAGTAAGCCCCGATATAATGTGCATATCAAAGGGCTTGACGGGCGGGTATATGCCGATGTCGATGACTGTCACAACGCAGGCGGTTTACGACGCATTTTACGCGGATTACTCCGAGGGCAAGGCTTTTATGCACTCGCACACCTATTCGGGCAACCCGCTTGGCTGCGCGTGCGCACTGGCGGTTCAGCAGATTTTCCGTGAGGATAACATTCTGGAGAACGCGCAAAAGCGCGCTGTATATCTCAGCAAACGGCTGAACGAGCGGCTTGGCGGTTACAAGCACACGGGCGAGATAAGGCACATCAGTTTGATAAACGCGATTGAGCTGGTGAAAAATCCGCGCACAAAGGAGAGCTTCCCGAGCGGATTGAGGACAGGTTATCAGATATACAAAAAGGCGCTTGAACGCGGGCTGCTGCTACGACCGCTGGGCGATGTCCTGTACTTCAACCCGCCGCTCACAATCACCGAAGGGGAACTTGATGAAGCGATAGACAGATGTGAGCACGCGATTTATGATGTTTTGGGAGAGTAAATGCGAAAGAAACCCGCTGTACCGAAGTGGTATAGCGGGTTTGCGTTTTTAACGCGGAATGTATATTTTAAGAAAAAATCGCCCCGAACATTCTCCGAGCGAAATGGAAAATATCAGAGTATTGTGTCCAATCGTCGTTGC
>SFLN01000052.1 GCA_004554555.1 [Eubacterium] saphenum
TCCGATAGCCCTCGATAATCTTTTTGCAGTCGGACGCAAACGCTCTCGGGTCGGCAAAACCTCCGCCGAACTCAATGTTTATCACAATTTTATCTCCCGCAGAAAGCGCGTCAAGACCTTTTGTAATCGCCGTTCCCTCGGGGTTCAGGTCAACGATTGCCTCAACCGATTTCAAATCCGCGCAGTTTCGCAGCTCCTTGTAGGTTCTGTCGTAAATTTCAGCGGCAATTGTACGGCTGTTGTACTCGATTGTGTCCTGCTTGTACGACGCGTTCATAAGTACACCCGCCGCGCAGCAGCCCACGGTAAGCGCTCCCGAAATGACAATACTCGGGATATTGATTTTAAATCTGCCGCGCGCAATCATCTGATTGAACAAAATCTCAATCCCCACCAGAATTGCGGCAACCGGCGACAGCTTCAGCGGCAGGAAATAGTCGGGTTCCTTCGAGAAGAGCGTCACAATCATCACAACGCCGAGAAATATCAAAATCAATCCCAGCGAAACTATTCCGACGCCTTTGTTTACAATTCCTGCGGTAATGCGCTCGCTTCTCGTCTGAGGGCGCTTTCTCTCCCTTTGAGAACGCTTCTCCAGCACCTCGTCAAGCGCGTCCAACAGCTTTTTATCCTGTTCCTCCAAAGAAATCTGCCGCGCTGTCAAAGCAGCCTGCTGTTCGGCATAAGCACGCGCTTCCTCCGTATTCTGAGGGTTGTCGTCAACCGCAACTCCTCCGTAACCCGCGTTTTCCTCCGAATTTACATTTTCACTCGGCTGATTGTTTTCAACGTCCAAATCTTATCCTCCTTTCAGTTTTTTCCCCTAATAAAATTATATCAGATTTTCTTAGGCTTGTCAATGGAGAAATAACGCGCTTTGAGATATAAAAAGGCAAAATTTGCCAAAACGACAAAATTTGCTCACGAAAATATAAAAAAATGCCCCCGAAAAACTCGGGAGCATTTTCGTAAAGCAGAAATTAAAGCTCTGCGAAGTACTTGATGGTTCTAACCATCTGAGAGGTGTAGGAGTTCTCGTTGTCGTACCAAGAAACAACCTGTACCTCATAGAGGTCATCGGAAATCTTGCAAACCATGGTCTGAGTAGCGTCGAACAGAGAACCGTATCTCATACCGATAACGTCGGAAGAAACAATCTGGTCCTCGTTGTAGCCGAAGGACTCGGAAGCAGCAGCCTTCATAGCAGCGTTGATGCCTTCCTTGGTAACGTTTGCACCCTTAACAACAGCGGTAAGGATAGTGGTCGAACCGGTAGGAACAGGAACGCGCTGTGCAGAACCGATGAGCTTGCCGTTCAGCTCGGGGATTACAAGACCGATTGCCTTAGCAGCACCGGTGGAGTTAGGAACGATGTTAGCAGCGCCTGCTCTTGCTCTTCTGAGGTCGCCCTTTCTGTGAGGACCGTCGAGAATCATCTGGTCTCCGGTGTAAGCGTGAATGGTGCTCATGATACCGCTCTGGATAGGAGCATAATCGTTGAGAGCCTTAGCCATAGGAGCAAGGCAGTTGGTGGTGCAGGAAGCAGCAGAAATAATCTGGTCGTCCTTAGTAAGAGTGTTCTCGTTTACGCTGTAAACGATGGTCTTGAGGTCGTTGCCTGCGGGAGCAGAAATAACAACCTTCTTAGCGCCTGCGTCGATGTGAGCCTGGCTCTTGTCCTTAGAGCAGTAGAAACCGGTGCACTCGAGAACAACGTCTACGCCGATTTCACCCCAAGGAAGATCCTTTGCGTCCTTCTCTGCGTAAATCTTGAGAGTCTTGCCGTCAACAGTGATGGTGTTAGCCTCATCGTCAGCGGAAACAGTGTGAAGATTTTCGCCGATAACGCCGCAGTAGCCCTTCTGTGCGGTATCATACTTCAAAAGATTTGCGAGCATTGAAGGCTTGGTAAGGTCGTTGATAGCAACTACCTCATATCCCTCTGCGCCAAACATCTGTCTGAACGCAAGACGTCCTATACGTCCGAAACCGTTAATTGCAACTTTAACTGCCATTGGAATCTACCTCCTGAAATTAAAAAAAATTATATTTCTTGCCGAGGGTTACTCGACAATGATATCTTATCATATCTATTATACAAAATTTCCGCGCTTTTATCAAGATACTTTGTCAATTTTTCGCGGAGATTTATGTAAATTTTACACGGTTGATTTTGTGCATTTTTCACAAACCCGTTCTAAAAAAGCCCATTATATATGGAAAATCAATAAATTGATACACAACATTTTGTACCAAAGATATCGATAAACCCATACGAAAAGCTATTTTTTGAACAATTTCACAAACCAAAGCTCCTCGGGATTTGCAACCGAAAATTCGCGTCCGTTAAGATAAGAGAGCGCGCCCGCGTCGGTTGTGAAGCTGAATTTCAGCTTATATGAGCAAAGCGCCTGCGTTTTCGCGCCGTACTTTTTATTAAGAGAATTGTCGCCGTATTTGCCGTCGCCAAGCAGCGGACAGCCGATATGCGAGAAATGCGCGCGGATTTGGTGAGTTCTCCCCGTGAGCAAGTCCACTTCAACCAGCGAAAGCTCGCCCTTGCTTTCAAGGACGCGGTATTTCGTCTTGATTGTGAGAAAATCCGGCTGCGGCTTGTCGGAAATGAGAACGCGATTTTCCTCGGAAATCTTCTTCAGATACGCTGTCAAAACCGCCTCGCTCGGCTTCGGAACGCCGAAAACCGCGCAGAGATACAGCTTCTCCAGTTCCCTGTCGCGCAGCTTTTGGTTGAGAATACGCAAAGCCTCCGCGTTTTTCGCGGCAATCACAATCCCGCTTGTGTTGCGGTCAATCCGGTTCACAAGCGCGGGCGTGAAGCTGTTTTCGTCCTCGGGAACGAACTCGCCTTTTTGGTAAAGATAGCTCAGAATACGGTTTATCAGCGTGTCCGCGGAGTTTTCGTTGTCCTCGTGAACAACCAGCCCGCACGGCTTGTCGCAGAGCAGAATGTTCTCGTCCTCGTAGATGACGTTTATTTCCGCGGAAATATCGCGAAAATCGTTCGCACGCTCCAGCGGCTTCTTCGAGAGCAGCTCGTCGCTCAGATAAAACCTGAAAACATCGCCCTCTTTCAGGATAACGTTCGGTTCAACCCGCGCTCCGTTCAGCTTAATCCGCTTTTTCCTCATCAGCTTGTTGACAAGCGCGGATTTCAAATTCGGGTACGCCTTCGACAAAAAGCGGTCAGCGCGCTGTCCCGCGTCGTTTTTCTGTATCGTGATTTCGGTCATTTGCTCGGCTCCATGCGGTGAACGTAGCACCTCGCGGTTTCATCTTCCTTGCCCTCTTCGCGAACCATACACAAAAATTCCCAGCCATATCTCTCGTAAAAGGACGTGTGGTCGGTCAAGAGGTAAAGCGCGTCAATGCCGAATTTGCTCATATCCTCGCAGACAAAATTCAGCAATTTTCCCGCAATTCCCCTGCACCGAAACTCCTTTTCGACATAGACCGCGCAGACGTTCGGAGCAAGGTCTTTTCGCTCGTGGAAATCGTTTTCGATAACGCCAAGCCCGCCGACAATCTCGCCGTTCTCCATCGCCAGATACCACTGCGGAACGCTTTTTTCGCGCTTCAAACAGTCGGAAATGCTCTCAACATAAGCGTTAAGCGGTATTCCCCACTTTGAGTGATACCACTGCGCCGCTCTTTCGGAAAGCTCGGGGTGTTCTCTTATCATAAGAATTTCCATAAGCGTTTCACCGTTAAGTTTACTTTTTCAGCTTTGCCTCCGCTTTCAGGCGCAGGTCGCGTTCGAGAATTGTCTTTCTGATGCGGATATTTTTCGGAGTAACCTCGACAAGCTCGTCGTCCTGTATAAACTCAAGGCTCTCCTCAAGGCTCATCTGCTTGCACGGAATAAGCCGCAATGCGTCATCGGAGCCGGAAGCACGCGTGTTCGTGAGGTGCTTTTTCTTGCAGACGTTTACGACGATATCGCCCGCTTTCGGTGAAACTCCGACAACCATTCCCTCGTACACGGGAACGCCCGCGTCAATAAACAACGTTCCTCTCTCCTGCGCGTTGAAAAGGCCGTAGGTAACGGCAGTTCCCGTTTCCCAAGCGACAAGCGAACCCACCGTTCTTCTCGGGATATCGCCGTAGTACGGCTTGTAGCTGTCGAAAACCGAGTTCATAACGCCCTCGCCCTTGGTGTCGGTCATAAACTCGCTTCGATAGCCGAAAAGTCCGCGCGACGGGATAAGATATTCAAGTCTGGTGCGGTTTCCGACAGGGTGCATTTCAACAAGCTCGCCCTTGCGCTGTCCCATTTTCTCCATAACCGCGCCGACCGATGTTTCGGGAACGTCGATTACAAGCCGCTCGACAGGCTCGCACTTCACGCCGTCTATCTCCTTGTAGAGAACGCGCGGCGTGCTCACAGACAGCTCGTAGCCCTCTCTGCGCATTGTTTCGATGAGAATTGACAGGTGCATTTCACCGCGTCCCGCAACATTCAGCGCGTCCGTGGTATCGCTGTCCGTAACCCTCAGCGAAACGTCCTTCAGCGTTTCACGCATAAGGCGCTCACGGATTTGGCGCGAGGTAACGTATTTGCCCTCGCGTCCCGCAAACGGCGAGGTGTTAACCGAAAACGTCATTTCAACGGTAGGCTCGCTGATTTTAACGAACGGCAGCGCCTCGGGAGCAGCAACAGACGTGATTGTCTGACCGATGGTAACGCCCTCGATACCCGAAAATGCGATAATATCGCCGACTGTCGCGCTTTCAACGGGAACCTTATTCAGTCCCTCGAACTGGTTAAGCGACACAATTTTCGCCTTGAACGGAGCGGTTCTGTTGTGGTAATCGCAGACCATAACCTCTTGGTTTTGCTTGATTACACCGCGCTCAACACGTCCAACGGCAATTCTTCCGACGTAATCGTTGTAGTCGATTGACGAAACGAGAACCTGCAGTTCACCCGTTTCATCGCCCTCGGGAGCGGGAATATGCTCGATAATCTTCTCGAAAAGCGGCTTGAAATCCGTACCCATTTCATCGGGGTTGTAGGACGAACAGCCAAGTCTGCCCGAGCAGAAAACAACGGGGCTGTCGAGCTGCTCCTCGGTTGCGTCAAGGTCGAGCAAAAGCTCCAGAACTTCATCGACAACCTCGTGATTGCGCGCGTCGGGACGGTCGGTTTTGTTTACGACAACGATAATCTTGTGTCCAAGCTCCAGCGCCTTCTGAAGAACAAAGCGCGTCTGCGGCATTGTGCCCTCAAAGCTGTCCACAAGCAGCAAAACGCCGTTTACCATCTTGAGGATACGCTCAACCTCGCCCGAAAAATCCGCGTGGCCGGGGGTATCGACGATGTTAATTTTCACGCCGTTGTACATGCAAGAGGTGTTCTTCGCGAGGATTGTAATTCCGCGCTCACGCTCGAGGTCGTTGCTGTCCATAACGCGGTCGTTTACAACCTGGTTTTCGCGAAACGCACCGCCCTGCTTCAACATCTCGTCAACAAGCGTTGTCTTTCCGTGGTCAACGTGCGCGATTATCGCAATGTTCCTTAAATCTTCTCTAACCAAATCTGTTCACTTTCCTTTGTTTTTTAAATTTTGTATTTAACCCAATTTATTATTATACAACTTTTTCCCGTTCACTTCAAGAACCTTGTCAAAAAAACGTGTTTTTAATTATATCTAACCAAATTCAGCGCGGATTTTTGTGCATTTTGACAACTAAGCTGCGGCAGCAAGCTCGGCTGTTTCGGTCTTGACCTTCAAAAACGCGCCGTCACTTACGATAACGACATTTCCGTCAGCAGCGGTTGTGTAGACTTCCTTGCAGCCGACTTGACTGAGCCGCTCGAAAACCTCGGCGCGCGGGTGCCCGTAATCGTTCACCTCGGCGACCTCAATCACGGCAATCTGCGGCTTGACCTTATCCAGAAAAGCCTTGCTGCTCGAACCCGCGCTGCCGTGGTGAGCGATTTTCAGCACGTCCGCGCGAATGTCCAGACCGTTGTCCAGAATATCCAGCTCCGCAGTGCCCTCGATATCGCCCGTGAACAAAAACGAGTTCTCGCCGTGAGTGTAGCGCGCGGTTATCGAAAAGTTGTTCAAATCGTCGTAATTGTCGTAAAGCGGCGCGATGATTTCCAGCGTGGAATTCTCGCCAAGCTCGTACTTTTTTCCCGCCTCGGCGTACTCGCAGTTTATGCCGTTTTTTTCGATAACATTCAGCATTTTCTGATAGAAAACGGTTTCGGGAACAAGATTTTCGGGAAGCTTCGGGAGAATAACCGTTCCCACGTCAAATTTCTCCAAAATCCTGTACATACCGCCGATGTGGTCGGAGTGCGGGTGCGTGGCAATCACATAATCCAGCTTTTTCACGCCCGAATAGTTGATAAATCCCACCACCTCGTCAACGCGGTCATCTTCGCCGCAGTCTATCAGAATTGTGCAGTCCTTCGTGCAGATAAGCTCGCAGTCGCCCTGCCCGACATCGAGGAAATACACCGCAGCCTCGCTGTCAAGCGGCTTTACATAAGGCTTTCCGCCGCCGCCGAAAAAGTGCACGATATCCGCGGAGGTTGGGATAAAATCCCACTTGATAAACCGCTCGTTGATGAAAACAAACAGCGCGGCTGTCAGGATTATCAGCAAAATCGCCGACAAAATGTTGTTGAAAACCCGCTTAGCGCTTCTTTTTCTTTTGCGGTAGGTTCTTGTTTTTCTTGTTGTCGCCATTTCTGTTCCTTTCGGGTTTTGCGCTCTTTTCGGCAGTCTTGGACGGCGCAATCAGACAATCCTTTCCATATCCGATTAAATCGCGGCGCTTTGCAATCGTCAGCGCTTTCTCAACAAGCGCGCGATTTTTCGGCATAAAATACTGTAAAAGAGCGCGCTGCATAGCCTTTTGCTCGGTTGTTCTCGGAACAAAAACCGGCTCGAGCGTGTACGGGTCAAGTCCCGTGTAGAACATTGCCGTGGAAATCGTGCCGGGCGTCGGGTAAAAATCCTGCACCTGCTCGGGGCGAATGTTGTGCTTTTTCTCGAAAAGCGCAAGCTCAATCGCGTCCGCAAGCGTACAGCCCGGGTGCGACGACATCAGATACGGCACGAGATACTGCTCTTTTCCGCATTTTTTGGTTGACGCGTAAAACCGTTTCTCAAACTCCTCGTAAACCTCGATATGCGGCTTTCCCATATAATCGAGAACGCGGTTTGAGGCGTGTTCGGGAGCAACCTTGAGCTGCCCGCTGACGTGATATTCGACAAGCTCGTCAAGAAACGCGTTGTTCTTTTCAAGCAGCATATAATCAAAACGTATCCCCGAGCGAATGAACACCTTCTTCACGCCCTTTATCGCGCGCAGCCGACGCAAAAGCCGTATATAATCGGAATGGTCGGCGTTGATGTTCTTGCAGGGCGTGGGCGCAAGGCACTTTCGTCCTTTGCACAAGCCGTGCTCCTCTTGTTTATCGCAGGACGGATGACGGAAATTTGCAGTAGGACCGCCGACGTCGTGTATATAACCCTTGAAATTCGGCTTTTCCGAGAGCATAACCGCCTCGTTGTACACCGAGTCCTCGCTTCTCGTCTGAACCTTTCGCCCTTGATGAAGCGCGATTGAACAGAAATTGCAAAAGCCAAAGCAGCCGCGGTTGTGGGTTATCGAAAACTCGACTTCCTGTATCGCGGGCACGCCGCCGTCTTTTTCGTACATCGGGTGATACGTCCGCATATACGGCAGCTCGTATGCGTAGTCGAACTCCTTCTGCGTGACCGAGCGCTGAGGCGGGTTTTGCACAAGCATCATATTTCCGTGACGCTGGACAATGGTTCTCCCGTACACCTCGTCCTGCTCGTCGTACTGCTTTCGGCAGGACTTCGCGTAGGCTTTTTTGTTTTCGCGGACAATCTCGTAACTATCGCACTGAACCGCGCCGAGCGGCGTATTTTCGGGCTTTGTGAGGTAACAAATCCCGCGCAAATCGTGCATATCCGCAAGCTTCTGCCCCTGTTTAAAGCGGTTTAGCATCTCCGAGAGCGTGACCTCGCCCATTCCGTACATCAGAAAATCCGCGCCGCTGTCAACCAGAATTGACGGCATAACGCTGTCGCTCCAGTAATCGTAGTGCGCGAAACGCCGCAGCGACGCTTCAAGACCGCCGATTTCGATTTCGGTATCGGGAAACAGCCGCTTCAGCGCCTTGCAATAAGTTATGACCGCTCGGTCGGGGCGCTTTCCGCCTTTTCCTCCGGGGGAATAAGCGTCATCGTTGCGCTTTTTCAGGGCAACCGTGTAGTTTGACACCATACTGTCGATGTTCCCGCCGGTTACCATAAAGCAGTGCTTCGGCTGACCAAGCTCCAGAAAATCCTTGTCGCAGAGCGGCTGGGAAATTATACCAACAGAAAAGCCCGCCGCCTCAATCATTCGCGAAATTATCGCGATTCCGAACGTCGGGTGGTCGATATAAGCGTCGCCTGTCACGCAGATAAAGTCAAGCTGCTTTATCCCGCGCTCCTCCAAATCACTTTTGCATACCGGTAAAAATGGCATATTATCCTCTCAAATCCTTATCTATAAATTCAAAATAATTCTTTCTGCGAACCTCGCCGCGATTATCCTTAAACCACGCGTAAGACTGCTTCAAGACATCTTCAATCGGCTTTGTTTCGGGCATTAATTCAAACATTTTCTCATCAGAGAGAAAATATTCGTAATCATAAAACGGAAAAAAGCTCCGCTGCTCGATATCCCGCTCAACAAAGCGAAATTCCGGTGTTTTCCCAAGCGTTTTATAACAGAGTTCTGCCCATTCTAGAACGCTCACGCTCTCGGGATTTCCGACATTGAAAACGCGCTGCTGCGGCTGTTTTTCGAGCAAAATCTCCATAAACCGGCACATATCCTCGATATCGAAAAATTGCAGCTGCATTTTCCCGTCACGCGGCACATAAAACGGTCTGTCCTGCTCCGCGCACTCGAAAACAAACGCTTCACGGTACAAATTGTTCATCTTGCCGTAAAGGTACGGCGGGCGGATTATGTAGGCATTCGGGCAGTTTTCCGCAAGATAACGCTCGGCACGGATTTTGTTCACTCCGTAATCACCCCAGATTTTGTTCGCACCGATTTCGTCTTCCTCGCAAAACGGCTGAGCAAGCGTTTCGGGATAAACCGCGCTGGAGCTTACGAAAATGTATGTCCCGAATTTCCCCAAACCTCCGAGCAAATCGCGCACGTCGGTTTCGTTGTAACCACAGACGTCCAGCACCGCATCAAACTCGTACTTTTTAAGCGTATCGCCGAGATTATGACGGTCAGCAATTATCGCGTGAACACCCTCGGACTGCGGTTTTGTGCCGCGGTTGAGGACATACACCTCGTTGTTCTTCGAGAAGTATTCTGCTGTAAAACGGCTTGCAAAAACAGTTCCGCCCGTGACCAGAATTTTCATAAATTCTCCTTTTAATCCCCGCAAAGCTCTCTTGCCAAACGGTTTGCACGCACGTAAATCTCAGCCGCGTCAACTGTCGTGAAATTCCCGTTTTCGTACAGAATTTTTCCGTCAACAACCGTCATCTTCACATTCTGCTTCGAGCCCGCGTAAACGAGGTTTTTCGGAATATTGTGGAGCGGCTGCATATTCGGCTGATTGAGGTCGATAACGGCAAAATCCGCGCACTTCCCCGCCGCCAGAACATCGCAGTCCGCAAGTCCCATCGCCAGCGCGCCGCCTTTTGTTGCCATTTCGAGAACGTCAAAAGCCGGACACGCCGCCGCGTCGTTTTCACGCACCTTCTGCAGTCCCGCAACAAGAAACATCTCGCGGAACATATCAAGGCAGTTGTTGGAAGCAGCGCCGTCCGTGCCTATCGCGAAATTCGTCATTCCGCGGCGCTTCATCTCGCATATCGGCGCAACGCCGCTTGCCAGCTTCAGATTTGACGCGGGATTAGTTATCATATACAACTTTTTGTCGCGGAAAATCTCCATATCCTTTTCGTCAAACCAAACGCAGTGAAAACCGCCACCGCCGTACTCGAACATTCCGAGCTTGTCGAAAAGCTGCGTGGGGGACATTTTGTACCGCTCAAAGCACCCGTCAACCTCCGCTTTGGTTTCGCTGTTGTGGGCGAAAAGCGGCGCTTTGTACTTTTGGGCAAGCTTCGCCATTCCCTCGAGAGTTTCGAGCTTTGTCGTGTACTCCGCGTGAAAACCTAGCTGATACGAAACAAGCGGGTTGTAGTTGTTGTAGGTATTGTATTCGTCTTCAATGCTCTCGACAGTTCCGCCGAAATCGTTGATAGAGCCGCAAAGCACCGTTCTGAAGCCCATTTCGGTGTTCGCTCTTGCATACGCGGGGAGCTTCATATACATATCAAAGCTCGCGGTTATGCCGCTTGTGAGGTACTCCATAATGCCGAGCTTGGTGAAGACGTAAACTGCTTCCTCGGTGAGCTTTGCCTCATGAGGGAAAACCTGATTGTACAGCCAATCGTTCAGCGGCAAGTCGTCCGCAAACGACCGCAGAAAAGTCATCGCAGTGTGAGTGTGCGCGTTCTTGAAACCGGGGATAATCAGATTTCCCGAAAGGTCGATTTCGCGGTCAAAAGCACCGCTTTGCCGCTCCTCGCCAACGTAGGAAATCCTCCCACCGTCCGTGCAAAGTTCGCCGTTTATGATATTTTCATTCTCCATTGTGAGAATTTTCGCGTTGTAAAATCTAAGCTTCATATTTCCCTCATTTATGGCAATTTCAATCAGTTAAAGTAAACCAGCTCGCTGTCGGCTTTTTCTGTCGGGAGAACGCTGTCCGCGAGAATAACGGGACCTACGCCCTTATAAGCCGCCTGTTTTTCCGCGACAATTTTTCCCGAAACCTCAACCCAATCTCCGTCCTTGAACTTCGTTTCATCGGGCGATTTTACGAGTATTCCGACAACCTGAATATCGTCCGCGCAGCAGGTCATCGCGCGTCTTGAAATCACGAAATAGCCCTTCGGGACGTTTGACGCGCGGTACACCATTCCGCGGACGCGAATGTTCTTGTCCTTGTAGCGCGCGGCGTTGCTCATAATATCGACGTACCACAAACCGAAATCGTCGTGTACGATATCAATCGGGTTTGCTTTGACGTCAAACGGCATTTCGTCCTCGCCCTGGAAGCCCTGTTCAATCGAGCCGTCCATATACTCGAACATCATATCAATTCTCGGATTGAGCGGCTTTATAACGCGGCGCAGGCGCTTTTTGTCAACCTTTCCCTGTTCGCAGCGGTTGAAGATAATCAAATCCGAAACCGCGATATCATCGGACAAAAGCTGTCGCATATTGTTCAGATACATATCAAAGCGCGAGTGGTCAACGAACATAAAAATCTGGTAGAAAATCCAGTTCTGCGGCGCTTTTACAGCCATATCGCGCAGGCTCCACATACCGTTATATTCGAGCATAATGCGCGACGGCTTGTGCTTGGCAACCAGCGCGTTCAGATTTTCGGCGTTGAAATCTTCCTCGTCCTCGATATACTCGACAACCGACTTCGACGCTTTCAAAATCCTCTCGTCATACTCAACCTCGCCTTGTTCGCAAGCGATTACAAGGGTTCTTTCGCCGCGGCTGAACTGCTTGTCATTCAGCGTTTCCAGAATAAACGACGTCTTGCCGCTCTCCAGAAAGCCTGTCATTAAATAAACGGGTAATTCCATAGTTTACACTCCAAACAAAGCCTTAATTTTGTCCTCGGCAAGCTTCGAGCCGATTACGCACATTTTTCCCGTAACATCAGCCGAGCCTTTTCTGATTTCGTACTCCTCGGGTACAAAGTCGAACTCGTACCAGCCGTTGTCGCCTGCGACAATTCCCTTCGCTCTCAAAACAACGCCGAATTCCTCGCCGGAAAGCTTCCCGAGCGCGTTTTCAAGCTCTTCTTTCGTGAACTTTTTAGCCGTTTCGATACCCATTGACGTGAAAACCTCGTCAGCGTGGTGATGGTGGTGATGGTCGTGGTCGTGGCAGTGGCACTCCTCGCCGTCCTCGTGATGGTGGTGATGATGCTCGTGTTCATCGTCATCGTGGTCGTGATGATGGTGTTCGTGGCAGCACTCCTCGTCATCATCGTGATGATGGTGATGATGTTCGTGTTCGTCCTCATCGTGATGGTGATGATGCTCGTGCTCGTCCTCATCGTGGTGATGATGGTGTTCAAGCTCCTCCTTGAGCAAATCCTCCGCGAACTTGTTTTCGTTCTCCATTGCCGCGAGAATCTGCGCGCCGCTGATTTCGTCCCAGTTTGTGGTAACGATAGTCGCGTGGTCGTTGAGCTCCTTTATCATCGCAACAGCCTCCGCGAGCTTTTCATCGGTGAGCTTCTGCGAACGGCTCAGAACAATCGTCTTTGCGGTTTCAACCTGATTTTTGTAGAACTCGCCGAAATTCTTCATATACATCTTGATTTTGGACGCGTCGCAAACCGTCGTGTAGCTGTTGAGCACAATCCGGTCGCTGTCGATGTCCATAACCGCCTTGATTACATCGGAGAGCTTGCCTACGCCGGACGGCTCGATTAAAATTCTGTCGGGAGCGTACTCGTCGAGCACCTTCTGAAGCGCTTTTCCGAAATCGCCGACAAGCGAGCAGCAAATGCAGCCCTGGTTCATCTCGGTAACCTCAATCCCCGCGTCCTTCATAAAGCCGCCGTCAATGCCGATTTCACCGAACTCGTTCTCGATAAGAACCAGCTTTTCACCGTTATAGCCTTCCTTCAGCAATTTCTTGATAAGCGTGGTTTTGCCCGCGCCGAGAAATCCCGAAAAAACGTCAATCTTTGTCA
>SFLN01000176.1 GCA_004554555.1 [Eubacterium] saphenum
CGGGTTTCAAATTCTTATAAGGAGGACATTGTTATGTCTTGTTTCAACTTTGGCGGTAACTGCTGCTGGATTATCATTCTTATCCTCTTGTTCTTCTGCTGCGGTAACGGTTCTTGCGGTATGAACAACGACTGCGGCTGCGGTAACAACAATGGCTGCGGATGCGGCTGCTGATTTGACGGCTTAAGAGTAATATCCTAAATCCGAAAAGCCGCTGTCCAAAAGGGCAGCGGCTTGTTTCATTGAATTATATCTGCGAATTTGCCAAGGCAGGCTTTGAGCAAGTCCTCGGGAGAAAGCTCGAGCTGAAGTCCGAGTCTGCCGCCGCTCACGAAGAGTTTTTCAAGATTTTGAGCGCTTTCGTGAACGAACGTGGGGAACTGCTTTTTCATTCCAATCGGCGACACTCCGCCGCGGATATAACCCGAAACCGCGTTTATATCCTTGACATGCACGGGCTCAACCGACTTTTCCGCTGCAGCTTTCGCGCATTTTTTCAGGTCAAGCTCCTTGTCAACCGGCAGCACAAAAACGTAATATTTCCCGCTTTTGCCCACGGTGACGATGGTTTTAAAGGTAGCCTCGGGCGCTTGACCGAGCATTTCGGCAATGTGAACGCCGTCGATAAACTCCCCGCACTCGTAGGTGTGAGGGACATAGTTAATCTTCGCCCTGTCAAGCATACGCAGGGCGTTTGTTTTAGCTTCCTTGGACATCAGATATCTTCGCTCAAATCGTCCTCAACGTCAAACTCATCGGTGTCAAGCAGCTTTGTCTTGTTGAGCAGGAAGAATGCAACTCCCGCAGCAGCAGCGGCTGCTGTAACGATAATGCCGAGAATAATCATAAGGTTCTTAGTCATAACAGTTACCTCCGTTAAGAAAAATTACTGAAATCTTGCAGCCATCTCAGCGATGCCGTTGTCGTTTGTAGGCTCGCCGATAGCGCCGAATTTCCACTCGTTGTTATAGCGGTAAACCTCGCCGAAAATCATAGCGGTTTTGCCATCGTAATTCTCGGAAAGATTGTACTTGCAAAGCTCCTTGCCGGTATCCGCGTCAACAACTCTGATAAACGCATTTTTAATCATACCGAACTGCTGATTGCGCTCTCTTGCCTGATAGATTGTGACAACAAAAACGATTTTCGAGTAATCCGCAGGAACCTTGTTGAGTTCAACGATAATCTGCTCGTCATCGCCGTCGCCCGCACCCGTGAGGTTATCGCCGCAGTGACGTACCGAGCCGCTTCTGTGCATAAGCTGACCGTAGTAAACGACGTCGATAGGACCGGCAAGCTTGCCGCTCTGCGCGTTGATGAGGAGAGCGGACGCGTCGCAGTCGATATCCTCGCGCTTCGAGAACAGCGAGAACTTTCTCGGTGCCTCGTCCCAGCCGAGTCCCACAACCAGCGCTTTCAGCCCCGCGTTGCCTTTGGTGAGATCAACCTTTTGACCTTTTTGAAGATTTACGGACATAACAAATCCTTCCTTTCCCAGCGTGACCCGATGACGGGCTTATAGCACGTCACACTCGGACGCCTGTTTCGACCATAGTTTAATCTAGGGACATTTTTTGTGCCCGAAACTGACAAATCTATAAATCTATTATACAACAAATTTTTCTAAAATGCAAGTGCTTTTAGAACAATTTTCCCCCGCTTTTGAACGGGGGAATATGTTTTACTTCAAATCGGCAGCTTTTGCAGCCTTGAAAAGCTCGTCAACCTTGTCCTTGTCAACCTTTGTTGCAAGCGAAACCACGATAACGGCAATCAATGCGATTACAAACGCGGGGAGTAGCGAGTAAATACCCGTCTGCGCGAACACGGGAACGTTTTCCCAGATGATAACGGACGCGCCGCCCGCGACTATTCCGGCAACCGCACCGGGCATTGTCATCTTCTTCCAGAAGAGCGACAAAATCATTGCCGGACCGAATGCCGCACCAAGTCCCGCCCAGGCGTAGGAAACCAGTCCCATAACCGAGCTGTTTTTGTCAAGCGCGAGTACATAAGCGATGACTGCGATTAAGATAACGGTTCCGCGCGAAATCCACATAAGCGTCTTGTCCGAAGCGTTTTTCTTGAACAGCTTGAACATATCGTTGGTGACAGCCGAAGAGGTGACGAGAAGCTGGCTGTCGGCGGTGGACATAATTGCCGCGAGGATTGCCGAGAGAACCACGCCCGCAAGCAGCGCAGGAAGCAGTGACGATGACAGGAACATAAAAATCTTCTCGGAGTCGCCCATTGCATTAAATTGCGCGTTGAGAGCCTCGTTTCCGGGAGCGT
>SFLN01000053.1 GCA_004554555.1 [Eubacterium] saphenum
GACAACGACTGAAATTTACTGCAATCTCGCCGTTCTTCGCGAAAATTCAGCGCGTTAAAGCTGCAAATTCCATCCAAAATTGCCAGCAAATTAAATCCCAAATCGTCTTAAAATCACTAAAATTCCGTCGGTTTTGCATATAATTTCACCACTTTAAAGCCGTGAATATCACCAGAAATCAACTGAAATTTACTGAAAATAGCAGCTTTGGGGCAACAGAATCAGCGCTTTAAAGCTGAAAAATTAGTCCAAACTCGGCTGAAATTTGCTGCAACTCCGCTTATTTTGTGCCTGAATTGCAATGCTTTAAAGCCGTAAATTCTCACCAAAATGCCTGCAAATCACTGCAAAATCAACGTTTTCCCGCTCCACTTTAGCGTGACAAATTTGTACATTGCATTAATAATTTGTGCCGCGAAAGTTACAATTAATACTCCGGTTTCCGCTCCTCAAGCAGCCTAAGGTAGCTGTTGTAGCGGCTTTCGGCGATTTTCCCGTCCTCGACCGCCTGCTTCACCGCGCAGCCCGTTTCCTTGACGTGCCGGCAATTTGAAAATCGGCATTCACACCGAAATTCCCTAAACTCCCGAAACGCCAAATCCAGCTCGTCGCGCGGAATTTCGCAGTAATTCTCGACCTCAACCGCCGAAAATCCCGGCGTGTCCGCAACGTAATTCTCGCCGATTTTGAACAGCTCAACCTGCCGCGTCGTGTGCCGTCCGCGCCCGAGTTTTCGGCTTATCTCTGCCGTTTTCAGCGCAAGCTCCGGGTAAAGTGCGTTCAGCAGGCTCGATTTCCCGACGCCCGAGTTCCCCGCGAACGCGCAAAATTTCCCCTCAATCAGCCCGCGCACCCGCTCCGCGCCCTCGCCCGTCAGATTGTTCACCACGCACACCGGTATCCCGATTTTTTCGTACACCTCGGGCAATTCACCCGCGGTATCCAAATCGATTTTCGTGAACACAACTATCGGCTCAATCCCGTTTCCGTCCGCTATCGCTATCAGCTTGTCCAACACAAATCGGTTGATTTTCGGCTCGGCGGTGCTGTTCACGAACACTATTCGGTCAAGATTCGCAAGCGGCGGCCTCGGCAGAAAATTCTTCCTCTCAAAAATCTCCTCGATAACCGGCTCCGCGTTCTCCGAAACGCTCACCCGCACCCTGTCGCCCGCCGCAGGACTGATTTTCTTGTTCCTGAAAATCCCCCGCGCTGCGCATTTCACGTTTTCGCCTTTTAAATCGCCGTCGAGGGCGTCCGCATAGTAGACGCCCCCGACCGCTTTTGTGATTATTCCGTTAAATTCAAACGAATTCTTCATCTGTTACACCAAAGAAGTTCCGCTGTCGGACGAGCTTGACGAATCGGACTCGCTCGGCTCTTCCTCTTTCAAAAGCTGGCGGAATACCGCGCTGTTCTTGGAAACCTCTTCCTTCTCGGGCTTCTCGTCACCCTCGCTGAACTTAATCTTCATCTCAAGGTAAACGCCCTCGCGGCCCGTCTTGGTTGACATTACCTTTATCGCGAAGTATTTCTCCTCGCCCGGCTTGCCCTTAACCGTATAGGTTATCGTCTTGGAACCTGCAAGGCTTACATCACGCGTTTCCGTTGCCGCAACATCGCGTACCGAGTCAACGTAGAATCTGAACTCAAATTCACCCGTTATATTCGTCGGGAGCGTTATGTTGATTTCGCACTCCTTCTCGGGAATTTCACCCGTGCTGTACGTCAAAATAACCTCGGTGTTCGGCGCAACCTTTTCACCCTCGGCTATGCTCTGCTCGATAACCTCGTTCTTCTCCTTGTCGCTGTCCTTAGGCTGGAGCTTCGGTATCAGCTTGTACTCGTCGCAGCGCTTCGTTGCGTCCTCTATCGGCATTCCCACAAGGTTCGGCATATAGAACATCTTATCCGCTGCGCCGTTGCTTACGACAATGACAACCGTGCTTCCCTGCGGCAGGAACTCGTGTGCAGCCGGTGTCGTCGAAATAACGTGTCCCTCGGCGATATCCTCGCTGTCCGCAAACGTTTTCGATACCTTAAATCCATCGCGTTTGAGCGTCTTTTCGGCATTGTCCGCGGTGCGTCCCGTAACGTCCTGGATTTCAACCTGCTTTATACCCATACTTACCTTAACGTTGACCGTAACGCCCTGCTTGACGCGTCTGCCCTCGACAAACTCCTGATCGAATATGAAGCCTTCCTTCGCCTCGTTGTACTCCTGCGTCGGAACAAGCTTCATCAGCTTTCCGTCGCCGTAGGTCGAAAGCGCCTCGTCCCAGCTCATTCCGATAAGGTTCGGCATATTGAACTCGCCGCCGTCTGTTACGCTTATCGCGCCGGAGTTGCTCTGATTAGAGTTATCGGAACTTTCATTGCCGCCAAACCCGTTTGCAAGCAGCATAAGAACAAGGAAAACCGTTGCGATAACAAATGCCGCGCCGACCGCGAAAAGTATCGGGATAAGCGGGCTTCTGCGCTCCTCAACCTCGTCGTCGTCATCGTAATCGTCGTCCTCGTCCTCGTCGTAGTCCTCGACAACCATATTTTTCCTGCGCTGCTTCTCCTGTTCAACGGCAGGATTTGTTCTGTCGGCAAACTTCGCGGTGCCGTCCGTTGAATTGTACTTGTAATCGAAAACGATACCCGGGTTCTTCTTGAACTCCTCCAAATCGGTTATCATCTCGCCCGCCGTCTGATAACGCGCGGTCGGCTCCTTCTGCATCGCGCGCAGAACTATCTGCTCCAGTCCCTCGGGGATTGTGGAGTTAAGCTCCGTGGGCTTCTGCGGGGTGCTCTGCATGTGCTTCAAGGCAATCGCCACGGGTGTGTCGCCGTCATACGGTTTCTTGCCTGTCAGCATCTCGTAAAGCATCACGCCAACCGAATAAATATCGCTGCGCTCGTCCGTGATATCACCGCGCGCCTGCTCGGGGCTGATGTAATGAACCGAGCCGATTGTCTTTTCGGACATCGTTTTGTTGTTCTCGCGGTTAAAGCGCGCAATCCCGAAATCCATCACCTTTATCGTGCCGTCACGCAGCAGCATTATGTTCGAGCTCTTCACGTCACGGTGTACAATTCCCCTGTCGTGAGCGTGCTGTAAAGCTCTCAAAATCTGAATGGTGAAGTGAACCGCGTCGCGCCATTTCAGCACGCCCTGCTGCTCAATATAATCGGTGAGCGTTATTCCGTCCACATATTCCATAACGATAAACTGCACCTTCTCGGTGAAGCCAACATCGTAGATTTTCACGATATTCGGGTGCGAAAGCAGCGCAATAGCTTTGCTCTCGTTTCTGAAACGGCGCAAAAACTCGTCGCTTCCCGCGAACTCGGTTTTTAAGATTTTAACCGCGACTATCCTGTTTTCCTGAATATCCCTCGCGCGGTATATATCCGCCATTCCGCCGACGCCGATAAGCTCAAGAAGCTCATAGCGACCGTCGAGTTTTTTTCCTATGTTGTTATCCATAAAAAATGATTTTCTCCTCTGCAACAAATGAAGCTAATTCGATTCCTAAATAAATATAAAACTCCAACTTACATAATAACATACATTCGACTAAATGTCAATTGCCGAATTTGCACAAAAAATCACAGCACGAAGCCTGTTATCTGCACAAAACCGCTAAATCAAAGCGTGATAAAAGCAACCGAAACGTTGTCGTGACCGCCCTTTGAATTCGCGTAATCCACAAGGTTTGAACAGCACTCCGACTGCTCCGAATCAAAGCAAATGTCAAGTATATCGAGGTCGTCGCCGTAGGACGAAAGCCCGTCGCTGCACAACAAAATCATATCGCCCTTGTTTAAATTCAGCTCGAAATAGTCCGGCGTTACCTCTTCCTCCGCGCCGATTGCACGCGTGATTTTGTTGCGCTCGGGGTGAACGCGCGCCTGCTCTGCCGTTATCTGACCGCGCTCCACAAGCTCTCGAACGTGCGAGTGGTCCTTCGTTATCTGACGTATGCACTCGTCGTCGCCGTCCGTGAAAAGCTGATAAGCCCGGCTGTCGCCGACATTCACGATGTAAGCCGTCCCGTCCGCGACAATAACCGCAACGCAGGTTGTCCCCATAATCTCGTTTCCGTGCTCCTCAGCCGCCGCGCGAACCATATTATTTGCCGCGACTATCGAGGTTACAAGCAGGTTTCTTATGGAATTTCTTCCCATATTTTCCCTGTAATTTTCCAAAATTCTCCTAGAAACAACGTCCACGGCAATCCTGCTCGCAAGCCCTCCGCGGCTTTCACCGCCCATTCCGTCGCACAAAACCGCTGCGCAAACGTTCGCGCCGAGCATTTCACCCCACACGTTGTCCTGATTTTCGGCTCTCTCAAGCCCTATATCCGTTTTTGAGTAAATATTCAAAATATCACCTTCTAAGGAATTATTCGTCACTGCTCTCCCGCCGAAGCTGCCCGCAAGCCGCGTTAATATCGGCTCCGAGCGTTCTGCGAACAGTCGCGTTCAGCCCCGCGTTCGTGAGGTACCGCTGAAAGCGCTCCACATAAGGACTTTTCTTGAAGCCGCGCTCGCGAACCTCGTTTATCGGTATCAGATTTATGTGGCAATTTTTCCCGCCAAGCAGCGCTATAAGCTCTTTCGCGGAGCTTTCGTCATCGTTTACACCCTCGATTAGCGAGTACTCGAAGCTTATCCGCCGCCCCGTTGCCGCGAAATAGTCGTCGCACGCGGTCATAAGCTGCTTCAGTTGAAATTTTTTGTTTATCGGCATTATCTCGGAGCGCTTTTCATCGGTTGCCGCGTGAAGCGACACTGAGAGCGTTACACCGAGCTTCAGCTTCGCCAAATCGTAGATTTTGTCCACAACTCCGCAGGTTGAAAGCGAAACTCGCCGCAGGCTGAAGCCGCTTTCCTCCAGGATTTGCAGGAATTTCATCACGTTGTCGAAATTGTCGAGCGGCTCGCCGATGCCCATCAGCACTATGCTGTCGAGCGTTTTGCCGCTGTCGCGCTCGCTTTCGTACATCTGCCCCAGCATCTCTGACGGCTCCAGATTTCTCACCCAGCCGGCAAGCGTGGACGCGCAGAATTTGCAGCCCATTTTGCAGCCAACCTGCGTCGAAACGCACAGCGCCGCGCCGTGCTTGTAATCCATCAGCACGCTCTCAACCGCCTCGCCATCAGGCAGCCCATAGAGATATTTTACCGTATTATCTATCTTGCTTACAAGTCTTTTTTTGATTTTTAGGCGATTTATACAAAATTTCTCCGATAATTCAGCCCGAAATTGTGCAGAAAGATTGATCATCTGCTCGAAATCGGTTACTTTTTTGACGTGCAGCCAATCGAAAATCTGCTTTGCACGAAATTTTTTCTCGCCCATCTCAAGAATTTTCTCGGTTAACTCCTCAAAATTAAGCGATAATATATCAATTTTTTCCATAATTTTTCCTCAGAATTGCGGTGTTTTTCGGTCAAGAATTTGCAGGAAATTTGCCCGATTTTTACACTGAAAATGTGCCTAAAATTACCGCAGAAAAAATTCACCGGTTTTCTTAAACAGTCAACTAAAATTTAACCGTGATAAATCGCAGCAAGCCGCGTTGTATTGCGATATTTCAAGATTGCATTTTGCAAGTATTTTCGCAGCGGTCAACTAAAAATATACTCGAAAATGCCCTTATTTTATGCGTCTGAAAGCGGCTGTAAAAAAGCCGTCGCCGCCGTCCTTTTCGGGGAAAAAAGTTCGCATAGAATTGTTCTCCGCGCCCTCGTACGGAATCGTCTGCACAATCGGCGAAAACTCCGGATGATTTTCCGCAAAATCGCGCGCAACCTCGTCGTTTTCCGCACGGGAAAGCGTGCAGGTTGAGTAAACGAGCGTTCCGCCCTCCTTGACGTAGCGCGAGGATACCTCCAAAATCGCTCTCTGAAGCCGCGGAAGCTCCTCGAACTCCTCCTCGCTTTTGTACTTTATCTCGGGCTTGCGGCGGATTACCCCCAGCCCCGAGCACGGCACGTCGCACAAAACCCTGTCCGCCTGCGGCAGCTCCTCGGAGAATTTCACCGCGTTGTTCTGCTTCGCCTCGACAATCCGCAGTCCCAAGCGCTTCGCGCCCTCCGCTATCAAATTCACGCGTCCATCGTACAGGTCGAGGCTCAGCACGCGCCCGTTGTTCCCCATCAGCTCCGCCAGTGTAAACGTTTTCCCACCCGGCGCCGCGCAGATGTCAATCACCGTTTCGTTCACTATCGGGCGCAAAGTCAAGCAGCAAAGCTGGCTCGACACGTCCTGAATGTGGAAAAGTCCCGCCTTGAACGCCTCGAGCTGCTCGATTTCACCCGCTTTTTCCAGCCGTATGCACCCGTTCAGACGCGGATTTCGCTCCGCTTTTACGCCCTCTTTTTTCAGCAAATTCACCAATTCATCATCGGTAACTTTGGTGGAATTTACCCGAGCGTACAAAGGCGGCGCGCCCAGCGACGCTTCCATCGCCTTTATCGCGTTCTCCTCGCCGTACTCTCTGAGCCACTTCGCGGCTATCCACTCGGGGCACGAGTACTTCAGCGACAGCGTTTTCACCTCGTCGAGCCCCTCAAAGCTGATTTGCTTGCCGTTTCGGATAAAGCTCCGCAGCATTCCGTTCACAAAGCCCTCCGCACCGAACGCCTTTAGCTTTCTGCACAATTTCACGCTCTCGTTCACCGCCGCGCTTTCCGGCACCGACGGCATATAAAGCAGCTGATAAAATCCCGCGCGCAGCACCGCAACCGCCTCTTTTTCCAGCTTGCGGAACGGGATTCTGCTGTTCTGCTCGATGATGTAATCGAGCGTGAGGCGGCGCTCCGTCACGCCGTAAAACAACGCCGCCGCAAACGCTTTTTCGCGCTCCGAAAGTCCTTGCTCGGAAAGCGCGCTGTCAAGCAAAATATTTGAATAGGACGCGCTGCTTTCCATCTTCAGAAGCAGCTTAACCGCAGTCAAACGAGCGTCTGCCATAAAACTCACTCCGTTTTTCAATTTCCGAGAATTTCACCCGTGTTCAACTTCTTCCCGCGCAGAAAATCCTCCGTTTTCATACGCTTCGAGCCCTCAAGCTGTATTTCGCGCAGCTCCACGCACTCTCCGTCACCGCACACAACGCTGAACTTTTTCTCATCGGCAACGCTTCCCGCGGGCAAGTCGGATTTTCTGTCGGTCAACGACGCGCGGTACACCTTGAGCCGCTTTCCGTCAAGAAACGTGTATGCGCACGGCACGTCCGCCATCGCGCGAATAAAGTCATAGACCACGCGCGCGGGTTTGGTGAAATCAATCTTCAGCTCTTCTTTCGTGATTTTGTCGGCGTAGCACGCTTCACCCTGCTGTTTCTCGTGAACCGCAGTACCGTTTTCCAGCGCATGAAGCGTTTCTACAAGCAGCTTCGCACCGTTTTCCGCGAGTATTTTCCAAAGCTCCGAGCCCGTCATTTCCGCGGAAATATCCGTTTCCCACCGCATTATCACGTCGCCCGTGTCCAGCCCCTCGTCCATCTGCATCGTGCACACGCCCGTTTTCGTGTCGCCCGCCTGTATGCACCGCTGAATCGGCGCTGCACCGCGAAATCTCGGCAACAGCGACGCGTGTACGTTCACGCAGCCGAATTTCGGCAATTCAAGCACACTTTTCGGCAAAATCTGACCGTATGCCGTTACCACAATCACGTCCGGATTTATCTCCCGAAGCGCTCCCAGAGCCGCCTCAGCGTCCTCGCCCTTGCGCAGCGAAAACGGCTGATACACGGGTATATTGTGCAAAAGCGCCAAATCCTTCACGGGCGTTGTTTCAAGCTTTTTCCCGCGGTTTTTCGGCTTGTCGGGCTGCGTGAAAACCGCCGCAACCTCAAATTCCCCGACCAGCGCCTCCAGGCTTTTCGCCGCAAAATCGGGCGTTCCCATAAATACTATCTTCAATGCTTTCTCCTTATTCATCAGCCAAATTTGGCTTAACAGCGCGGTTTATTCCTCAATCCACTCGAGCACCTTGTCCTCATACAAAATCCCGTTCAGGTGGTCAACCTCGTGGCAAAACGCCCGCGCCAACAGCTCCTTGCCGTGGTACTTCCGCAGCACCCCATAACGGTCGTAAGCCTTTAATTTAACGTGCATCGGGCGCTTCACTATCCCGCGCTTTCCGACCAGCGACAGGCAGCCCTCTTCCTCGAACTGCTTGCCCCAAACTGCCGTTATCACGGGGTTCACAAGCTCTATTCTCCCCGCGCCCGTGTCAATAACGATAACCCGCTTCAAAACGCCGATTTGCGGCGCGGCAAGCCCGATTCCCTCGGCTTTTTGCATCGTTTCGTACATGTCGTCAAGCAGCTCAGCAAGCTCCTTGTCAAACTGCGTTACTTCAACCGATTTTTCCCGCAAAATCGGGTTTCCGAATGTCAAAATTTCTCTTACCATAGCGCCCTCACGACTTCTGCGGAATCGTCTTTTCAACCCTGTCGATGAACAAAATTCCGTCCAAATGGTCAACCTCATGGCAAATCGCGCGCGCCATCAGCTCGCTTGCGGTCATCGTAAACTCCTTGCCGTGCCTGTCAAACGCTCTCACCTTTACCATCGCAGGGCGCACTACCTCGCACCACTCGCCCGGTGCCGACAAGCAGCCTTCGTTGCCCGTCTGTGAGCCGCTTTTCTCGATAATCTCGGGGTTTATCAGCTCCACAAGCCCGTGCTCATCGCGCACATCGACAATGCACACGCGCCGAAGCATCCCGACCTGCGGCGCCGCCAAGCCAACACCGTCCGCGCTTTTCAGCGTCTGCGCCATATCGTCAAGCAGCTGCGCCAGCTTGTCGTCAAACTTCGTCACCTCGCGGCACTTTTTCCGCAGCATATCATCACCGAATTTGATTATTTCTCTCAAAGCCATTTCAGCATTTCCCTTTCTCACATATTTATAAAGCAAAGCTCCCGTTGATGTCCGCGAAAAACCGCACGTTCGCAAATTCCGCGTCGGCAAGCGCCGCTTTCATCGTCCTGTCCACCGCCTCGCGCAGGCTCGCGCTGTTTTTGCACTTCGCCATCAGCGAAAAGCGATATCTCCCGTTTACCCGTCCCACCGCGCAGGGCGCAGGTCCCAGAACCCGCATAGGAACGCGGTTTCCGTACTCTTTCGCGGTCTTCAGAAGCATATCCGCGAACTTTCTCGCGCACTTTTGGCACTCGCTTTCGTTCAACTCCGAGAACACAAACGTCACGATATCGCAGAACGGCGGGTAAAAAACCGCTTCGCGAAGCTGAATTTCCTCATCGTAGAACGCGGGGTAATTCTGCTGCGCCGCGAGATTTATCACATAGTGCTCGGGCGAAAACGTCTGTATTATCGCGCGCCCGCGCTTGTCGCCGCGCCCCGAACGCCCCGCAACCTGCGTTATCAGCGAAAATGTCCGCTCGTAGGCGCGAAAATCCTGCGCGTAAAGCGAGTTGTCCGTTTTCAGCACGCCGACCAGCGTTACATTCGGGAAATTCAGCCCCTTCGCTATCATCTGCGTGCCGACCATTATATCATACTCGCCGTCCGCAAATGCCTTGAAACGGCGCTCGAATGCGGTTTTTCCCGACGTCGTGTCTGCGTCCATCCTGAGTATCCGCGCGCTCGGGAACAGCTCCGACAGCTCGTCCTCGATAAGCTGCGTGCCCTCGCCTTTCATTCCGAAAAACTTGCCGCCGCAGTATGGGCAAACGCTGTCAAACCGTCTGAAATAGCCGCAGCAGTGGCACATCAAGCAGCCGTTCGCCTTGTGATAGGTCAGCGGCACCGAGCAATTCGGGCACTCCATCGGCTTCCCGCACATCGCGCACCGCACTCCCGTTCGATAACCGCGCCTGTTTAACAGCAAAATCGACTGCTCGCCGCGCGAAAGGTTGTACTCAATGTGCTCGGCGAGAATTGCGCTGAACGTTGACATATTGCCGTTTTGCCGCTCCTTTTGCATATCCACAATCTCAACCTCGGGCAAAACCGCGTTGTTGAACCGCTCGTCCATCTCGAACAGCTTGTACCGCCCCGTTTTCGCGAAATAATAGCTCTCAAGCGAGGGCGTTGCCGAAGCCAAAAGCAGCAGCGATTTTTGCGCGAAACAGCGCTGCTTCGCGACATCGCGTGCGTGATAGCGAGGCGAATTTTCCGACTTGTACGTTCCCTCGCCCTCTTCGTCAACCACGATTATCGCGAGATTTTGCACCGGCGCAAACACCGCGCTGCGCGTTCCTATAACAATCCGCGCAAGCCCACTTTTGATGCGGCGGTACTCGTCGGCGCGTTCTCCAACCGACAGCGAGCTGTGCAAAATCGCAACCTCGCTCCCGAAAAGACGCTGGAATTTCCCGACCATCTGCGGCGTGAGCGAAATCTCGGGGACCAGCATTATAGCGCCCTTTCCCGCTTTCACCGCTCTGTCAATCAGCTTGATGAAAATCGAGGTTTTTCCGCTGCCCGTGATACCGCGAAGCAGCGCGCACTCCGGTTTTTCGCCCGTCATCAGCGCCGAAATTCCGTCAAAAACCTCGCGCTGTTTCGGCGACAAAATTATGTCATCGGGGCTTTCGGTTGCCGAAACGTCAGAGTTCAAGCGAAACACAACGTTCTCGAAGCGCTCGAAAATCCCCTTTTCAATCAGCCTGTTCACCACGGAGCTTGTCGCTGCGCACGCGTAGCACACCTCTTTTATCGAGGCGGAATCGTTCGCGCGGACGAACTCAACGGCAGCTTTTTGCTTGGGCGTGAGCTTTTGCGACTCGTCAAAATCCTCGCAAACCCGCACCATTACGTTAACCTCGTCACCAACTCGGCGCTGCGGAATTTCAATTTCCGTGAGAATTTCCCGCTTCACCAGCTCGTTGATTTTCGCCTTGTTTTCCGCGTAAAGCGTTTCCAGCTCGGACTTTCCCGCCGCTTCAAGCGCTTTCGCAAGCGTCTTTTCTTCAGCGGTGAGCGCGCTTTCCGGCACGCTTTTGTTCAGCTCGAAGCGGTGCTTGAGCGAATAGGACAGCCCCGCCGGCAGTATCGAACGAAATGCGTCAAAATAAGTGCAGAACGTGTTCTCCTTCAGCCAACCGCACAGCCGCAGCAGCTCCTCGGAAATCACGGGTTCTTCATCGATAACCGCGGAAATCGGCTTTAGCTTCGCGCTTTCCTCGGGTTCACAGACCTCGAAAACCAGTCCCACGCGCTTTTTCGAGCCTTTCCCAAACGGCACGACAACCCGCATTCCCGCGCGGATTTTGCCCGAAAGCTCGGCGGGTATTTCGTAGGAAAACAGCTTGTCGAACGAGTAGAGCGCGTTCTCCGCGGCAACTCTCGCAATCAACTCAATTCTCCCCCGAAATGCGTTCCAAAAGCCCCTCACGGCGCTCGCGGCGCAGCTTTTCAGCTCTGAACACCGCCAGCACGTCCTCGACCGCCTCGCTCAAATCATCGTTCACCACGAGATAATCGTAGTTTTTCGCAAATTTCAGCTCGTTTTTCGCTTGCAGAGTGCGCTCGCGGATTTTATCCTCGGTTTCCGTTCCGCGACCGCGCAAACGTTTTTCAAGAACTTCCAAAGACGGCGGCAAAATGAACACAAGGCAAGCCTCGGGGAACATTTTTTTGATGTTCATCGCGCCCTCAACCTCGATTTTCAGCACGGCGTCCTTGCCCGAGTGAATGAGGTCGTCCACGCTCTTTTTCAGCGTGCCGTAGAAATTCCCGCAGTACTCGGTGTATTCAAGCACCTCGCCAAGCTTGATTTTCTCGGAAAAGTCCTCTCGCGTCAGAAAATGGTAGTGCACACCGTCAATTTCTCCCTCGCGCGGCGCTCGGGTTGTCGCAGAAACCGCGTAACCCGCCTTGTCCGTTTTCTTGAAAAGTTCACCCAAAATCGTGTCCTTACCGCAGCCCGCGGGTGCCGATACAACAAACAAAAGTCCTTTTTCCATATTTTACCTCTTTATGTCAAATGTAATTTTCAACTAATCCTCGGGATTTTCGGGAACGTCCTTCGGGAGCGCCTTCCCCGCAATCGTTTCGGGAAGCAGTGCCGAAAGCACGACGTGTCCGCTGTCGCAGATTATCACCGAGCGCGTTTTTCGCCCGCAGGTCGCGTCAATTGCCGCGCCGCTGTCCTTCGCAAGCTGCACAATCCGCTTCACCGGTGCCGCCTCCGGACTCACCACCGCGACTATCCTGTCCTCGTTCACTATATTTCCAAAGCCTATGTTTACCGGTTTCATAAAATCAACTCCCGAAATAACCAAACTCTTATTTATTATAGCATATATCTGCCAAAAAATCAACACCAAAAATCTTCTCGACAAAATTATTCAAAAAATTTTTCAAAACCTATTGACAAATCGAAATCAACGTGGTATAATAATATCGTTGCAATTGCAGAACATAAATTTGCTGATATAGCTCAGTTGGTAGAGCACATCCTTGGTAAGGATGAGGTCATCAGTTCGACTCTGATTATCAGCTCCAGCAGCGTGACGCTGCACCCTTTTTCGCCTCTAGCTTCATCTAGGGGCGATTTTTGTGCCCGCAAGCAACTTGGCTGCACGAAAATTTAATAATCCGCGGGTGCTGCGTAAATCTAAGTTCGCGTTCGCCTTTTTCACCCGCAAGTAACTTTTACCCAAAAGCTGCGGGTGGCTCTCCTGTTGTTTCGTGTTTTTTATACCACGGGTGATGCGCAAAAGCTGCTGCGCCTGATTTGGGAGATTTTGGAGATATTGCACTATTGTTTACCGCGTGGTCGTTTGACTGCGCGTTTTTTGGTTTTTGG
>SFLN01000177.1 GCA_004554555.1 [Eubacterium] saphenum
ACCTTTCTCTTGTAATTGCAAAAACCAAAAAGCTGGCAAAGCAGAGCGTTGGAAACAGCCTTGTAATCGTTTGAACTTAAACCCAAAATCAATCCCGAGCGTTTCAAGCGTTCGGGCATTTTTGTGCAAAAATCGCATATCGGAATTAAATCCCTAAAATAGTTGCAATAATCGACAATTTGTGATATAATGAAAATACAGTATCTTTTTGAGGAGTAATTTATGAAAAACTTTCTATCATCAACAAAAGGCAAAATCATCGCGGGAGCGGTCACTCTTGCGCTAATCGCGGGCGTGATTGTGCTGATTATTTTGCTGAACACGGGTTATCGCAACATTCGCGTTGCCGACTTGACGGGAACTTCGCGCGTAACCTCTCTGTTGAGCGTTTCGGACGCGTTCAAGGGGCAAAATCTGAAAAGCGGAGAAAGCGTTGATGTTTTTGAAAAATCGAACTTAACGCTAGCGCTTGATTCGGACAAGCACGTTGTCGCAAATGAGCTGACGAAATTCAGCCTTGAAGCGTTTGGCGCTGCGGGGAAAGATTCGCGGACTGTCATTCATCTCGAAAAGGGCAGCATTTCAAATCAAATCGACAACAAGCTGCTGCCGTCCGAGAGCTACGTCGTGGAAAGCCCGAACGCTTCAATGTCGGTGCGCGGCACGATTTTCTCGGTGAACGTGTTTTTCGATAACGAGGGGCTTTGTCACACGACCGTTGAGGTTAAAGAGGGAACTGTCGAGCTCACCGAAAAAGACACGGGCAAGGTAAAAACGCTGAACGCGGGTCAAAAAGCAAATGTTGTTTCCCGCAACAACAGACAACCCGACAGAATTCCCACCACAAGCAGCGATATCAAACCTGTCGGCGATAACTCGGGCGATTTGGAACAGACCTTGACTTTCGGCGATTATGAATACAGATATGTTCAAAGACTTGGCGGAATTGAAATTACAAAATACAAAGGCAATGAGAAGATAGTGAATATTCCTGCGGAAATCGAAGGAAAACCTGTTGTAAGCGTAGGCGGTTTCAGTAAAACCAATGTTACAAGTGTAACAATTCCGGACGGTGTTAAGGAAATAGGAACCGAAGCGTTTTCGTGGTGTACAGAGCTTACAACTGTCGAAGTGCCGGACAGCGTGACAAGAATATATAATTGTGCGTTCCTTCAATGCCAAAAACTGCAAAGTGTAAGAATTCCCGATGGCGTTACATCAATAGAAAACTCTGCTTTTAGTGATTGCCAAGAACTTCCCGAGATTACTATTCCGAATAGCGTTACTGAAATAAAGCAAAATGCTTTCAGTAGGTGCTTTGCGCTTAAAAGCATAGAAATTCCCGACAGTGTTACATCAATAGGAGTAAACGCGTTTGCAAGCTGCTTTGGACTTAAAAGCATAACAATACCGGGCAGCGTTACCAGAATAGAACAGTTTGCGTTTCAGAACAACAGAATAACAAGCCTGACAATCGAGAACGGCGTAAAGGAAATAGGAGAAGCTGCGTTTCAATCTTGCGCTGATATTATGAACATTGATATCCCCGACAGCGTCACAAAAATTGAACAATACGCGTTCCGTGGCTGCAAGGCGACCATCACCTACAAAGGCAAAACTTATTCATTTTTGGATAATGCATACGAGGATTTGTACACAGAATAACCGATTTGTTTTCGGTGAATTACAATAGGAGCTTAAAATGAACTATTCAATAATCCCGCTTATCGATAATTTTTCGGAAACGGAAGAGCTTATCCGAGAATTTGGCGCAAATCTCGAGTACAACGATTTCTTCTCGCCGGATATTTACGACAATGACGAAGAAATCGAGCGGCTGATTTCGTTTTACAAATCAATCAGCCGCGACAGGTCGGGCGATACTCTTCACGGCGCTTTTATCGGGCTTGACATCGCCTCGCAGGATATTGTTCTGCGCGAGAGAAGCCGCGCGCTGTTCAGAAAGTCAATGCAGATTGCGAGGCGGCTCGGCGTAAAGGGCGTGGTTTTCCACACGGGACTTTTAGGCGGACTTAATCTGCGAAGTTTCGCGGACAGATGGCTTGAAAAATCTAAGGGATTTCTGCGTGAGCTTGCGGGAGAATTTCCCGATATTGAAATATATATCGAAAACACTTTCGAGCAGGAGCCTTATGTGTTTGAAAAGCTCGCGAAAGAGCTTGCAGATGTGAAGAATTTCGGCTTGTGTATCGACTATGCGCACGCGTCGCTCACGAAAGTTCCCGCTTCGGAATGGATAGAAACGCTCGCGCCTTATATAGCGCGGTTCAAATTCCTGCTCGGAAAATACTGCGCGGACGTTTCCGTACTTGTGGAAGTCGGCAGCGCGGATAAGGCAAGGCGCTCGATTGAATATCTTGAAAGAGTAACGCCGTGTGAAAATCACAGTCAAAGCATTGACGTTCTCGACAAAATTCTCGATATCGGAATAGCGCTTACGGCAGAACGCAATCCCGATAAACTGCTTGATTTGATAGTTGACACCGCGATGTCGCTGACGGAAAGCGACGGCGGAACTTTGTACATTGTCGAAAACAACGCGCTGAAATTCAGAATAGTGAAAACCCGCTCAAAGGGTGTTGATATGGGCGGAAACGGCGATACACCCGATTTCCCCGTTATACCGCTGAACGGGGAGCATATCT
>SFLN01000002.1 GCA_004554555.1 [Eubacterium] saphenum
TTCTATTGATTTTCTGCTTGTATCCTGCGGAGGCGGTATGACAATGTTCGAGGAATGTAATGTAACCGAAAAAGAGATAATGCTTGATTATCAGGCAGTTATTGATTACATTAAGGAAGACCTTGGCGTAACAGTAGGCGAGAAGTATTCGGCGCCTTCGGGCTGCGGAAGAATTAAGGTAGTTTCGCAAGCCGTCTTGGACGAAGAGAAACCCGATTCCACCGATACCGAAAATCCCTCCACAGGCGCAACAATCAGCCTCATTCCCTTGATAGCTGCTGCGGTTATGCTTGTGGCGTGCCGCAAAAGAAATTGTTCAAGGTGAGGGCTGATGCCGAATATGGATTTCTGACCACAAATCCGTATAATTTTTAGTTCAGAAACCAAAGGTACTGCAAAAACCGTCCCGATAAACAAAAAGCCATCCTCGAAAAAGGGGGTTTTTTTGCACGCTCAAAGGTTGTGAGATACTCTGTGAGATTGTGACTGAAAAGATTTTCGCTTGCGGGCACAAAAATCGCTCCTAGAAGATACTAGAGGCGAAATTGGGTGCAGCGTCACGCTGCTGTGAGATTGTGACTGAATAGATTTTCGCTTGCGGGCACAAAAATCGCTCCTAGATGAAACTAGGAGCGGAAAAGGGTACAGCGTCACGCTGCTGGCGGAGAGGAAGGGATTCGAACCCTTGTGGGATTGCTCCCAAACGGTTTTCAAGACCGCCTCGTTATGACCACTTCGATACCTCTCCACATTTAACTTATACATTTTACCACATTTTCGTCGTTTTGTCAAGGGCTTTTGCAAAAAATGTCCGCGAAATTTCACGGACATTTTGCTTTATCTCATCACATTAAACGCCGCCATCTGCGGGTATTTCGCGGATTTTCCAAGCTCCTCTTCGATGCGGAGCAGGCGGTTGTACTTCTCGACGCGCTCCGAGCGGGACGGCGCGCCCGTCTTGATTTGGCAGGTGTTGAGGGCAACGGCGAGGTCAGCGATTGTCGTGTCGGCGCCAGGCAAGCCTGGACTTATCCAGGGGTAGGCTCAGAATTATTTCTTTGTTTTCTCACGCCACCGGTTTGAAGAACTGATTGGTCACGACATTACACCCGAGCAGTGCGAAGAAATTGCGGTGTAATGCGCTTTGTGAGCCATTTTTATCGCTTCGACAGTTTCGGATACCGTGCCGATTTGGTTGAGTTTAATCAGAACCGAGTTCGCCGCACCGAGCGATTTTTTTATCTCATCACATTAAACGCCGCCATCTGCGGGTATTTCGCGGCTTTTCCAAGCTCCTCTTCAATTCGGAGCAGGCGGTTGTACTTCTCAACGCGCTCCGAGCGGGACGGCGCGCCCGTCTTGATTTGGCAGGTGTTGAGCGCAACAGCGAGGTCGGCGATTGTCGTGTCTGCGGTTTCACCCGAGCGGTGCGAGGAAATCGCGGTGTAATGCGCTTTGTGTGCCATTTTTATCGCTTCGACTGTTTCCGAAACCGTGCCGATTTGGTTGAGCTTAATCAGAACCGAATTTCCCGCGCCGAGCGAAATTCCCTTTTTGATGCGCTCGGTGTTGGTGACGAACAAATCGTCTCCGACAAGCTGAACGCGCTCCCCAAGTCGCTTTGTGAGCACCTGCCAGCCTTCCCAATCCTCTTCGTCAAGCGCGTCCTCAATCGAAATAATCGGGTACTTGTTCACCAAATTTTCCCAGTGAGAGATAAGCTCCATTGACGTGAACTTCGTCTTCGCTTTTGGGAGAACGTACTCGCCCTTGACCTCGCCCTTCCACTCGCTTGCGGCGGCGTCCATCGCCAGCATAAAGTCCTTCTCGGGCTTGTAGCCTGCCTTCTCGACCGCTTCAAGAATACACTCAATCGTTTCCTCATCGCTCGACAAATCGGGTGCAAAACCACCCTCATCGCCGACCGATGTTGCCAAGCCGCGTGATTTGAGGATAGCTGCAAGCGCGTGAAATACCTCCGAGCACTGCCGCAGCGCTTCCTTGAAACAACACGCGCCGACCGGCATTATCATAAATTCCTGCACGTCCACGGTATTTGCCGCGTGCGCGCCGCCGTTCAGAATGTTCATCATCGGCACAGGAAGCGTGTTCCCCGAAATTCCGCCGAGAAAACGGTAAAGCGGCAGTTCAAGCGAATACGCCGCGGCTCTTGCGCAGGCGATTGATGTTGCAAGAATTGCGTTTGCACCGAGATTTGACTTGTCCGCAGTGCCGTCCGCCTTCAGCATTGCCTCGTCAACAGCGTAGGTGTCCGCGCTGTCCAGCCCGCAAACCGCTTTGTTAAGCGCTTCGCTGATGTTTGCGGCAGCCTTTGACGTGCCTTTTCCATTGTAACGGTTCTTGTCGTTATCACGCAGTTCCAGTGCTTCAAACTTTCCCGTTGAAGCACCGCTCGGTGCTGCCCCGAAAGCAACCGTGCCGTCCGCGAGGTGAACCTCGGCTTCTACCGTGGGATTGCCGCGCGAGTCGAGAATTTCCCGCCCGATAACCTTTTCGATTGACGTTGTGTAATACATAAAAATCCTCCCAAAAGTTTTTCTAGTAGTGTAACTCTCGGGAGTGGTTTTATTCACTTTTTGAAGAAATCCTTTCCGACAATCTCCTCGAAGCGCGGTTTTATGCCCGTCTTTTCCTCAAGGTGACCGTAATTCTGAACCATATCATAGCTCGGGAGAGTGTTTCCCTCGACAAGCACGGGTTTATCGGGAGTTATCGCGACGTCCCAGCCTATGTAGCCGACCTGCGGGATAACCTCGGCTGCTTTTTTGCACATCTCAACCGCCTCGTTAAACAGCGGTATCTTGAAACCGTTGAACACGGTTTTGGAGAACGGGTGCGCGTCGTAGTAAACGCTTGTTGCATCGCACCACGCGGGTTTTCGGATAACGCCGTCCGCGCCGACCGCCGTATACATACCGCCGCTGCAAATGTTATCGACAACCTCTTTGCCGTTGCTCATTCGCACCAGCGCGTACATAAAATGCGTTTTTCCGTTGTAATTGAGCGTGACCATTCGGATTGTGTTGATTGAACTCGGCGAAAGCTCGTTCATTTTCTCGTGCTGAACGATAGCCTCTTCCGCGAGATACTGCCCGTTTTTCATCAGCCTGTCGTACAGCGCCGCAAAATCCGTGTTCTCGTCAACAGCTTCGCGCGTGATACCGCTTCCGCCGAACGCGTTGAGCGGCTTTGCAAAGAAGCAAGTCTTGCCCTCGCAGAACTTTTTCAAGCCTTCAACTCCCGCTGTTCTCACGTCAAGAAAATCTCTCCCGATAAACTCGGAGAACTTCTCGTCAAACTCCAGCTTGTCGTCGAAAAAGTGAAAAAACTCCTTGCTGTTGAGCGCGTGAGAGAGCTTCAGATTGTCGTTCATCGTCATAAAAGTTTGGCGCTTTTTGCCCTTAATCAGCGCGAAACCGAAAACGTGATAATCGAGATACCCGACCGAGTATCTGAAAATGCACCAAATCATATCAAAGAACATCACAAAGCGGTTTTTGCCCGTTTCCTTGTGTATCAGGTCAATCTGCCTGAACATTCGCTTGAAGCTGCCGCCGCCGAGTCTGCGGAAAAATGTTTTTAGCTTTCCCATTTCTGAACTCCTTTTGTATAATACTTTTCTATTATAGCACAAATCGCCGTGATTTTCAACCGATTTCCGATAAAAAAATGGGCTGCCGAAGCAGCCCGAAAAGAAAAGGGAGCGGGAATTTATTGTTATCGGAGAACAGCCGAAGCTATTCTCCGAGAACTAACTTTTTTATACGTTGAACAAAAGCTCGTCGTAGGTCGGATACGGCCAGTCTTTCTCGCCGACGATGGTTTCAAGCTCGTCTGCAACAGCGCGGAGGCTCTGCATAAGGCTGAATACCTCGTCGTGATAGAAGCGAGCCTTCTGCTCCTCGCCCTCGACAGCCTGCGCCTTAACAACAGTGTCGGACAGCTGAGCAGCCTTTTCACTGAGCGCAGCGGTGAGGTCGTTAACCTTCTTTGCGGTCGCCATTTCAACGGTCGGCTCAAGTCCGACAGCCTTCTTGCTTGCCGCAATATCGCAGATTTCCTTGCCGAACTTCATAACCGCGGGCAAAATCTCTGTCTTTGCCATATCAGCAGCTGTCAGCGCTTCGATATTGATAACCTTGGAGTAGTTTTCAAGGAGGATTTCCTGTCTGGCGTGCAGCTCAACCTCGCTGTAAACGCCGAACTTCTTGAACAGCTTAACGTTCTTCTCAGCGGTGAGGCAAGGAATTGCGTCAACCGTGGACTTGAGGTTCAAAAGACCGCGCTTTTCAGCCTCAACAGGCCACTCGTCGCCGTAACCGTTGCCGTTGAAGATAACTCTCTTGTGCTCGGTGATTGTCTTTACAAGCAAGTCGTGGAGCGCCTCGTTGAAGTTCTCCTCGCCCGCTTTCTCGAGTTCATCAGCAAACTCTGTGAGCGAATTTGCAACGATAGTGTTGAGGATTGTGTTCGGGCCGGCAATGTTGAGGTTCGAGCCGACCATTCTGAACTCGAACTTGTTGCCCGTGAACGCAAACGGAGAGGTTCTGTTTCTGTCGGTGCTGTCCTTCGGGAAGTCGGGCAGAGAGGAAACGCCGACGTTGAACATCTGCTTGCCGTTCGAGGTGTACTCCTTGCCCTCAACCAGCGCGTCAACAACCGCCTGCAGCTCTTCGCCGAGGAATATCGAGATGATAGCGGGAGGCGCTTCGTTTGCACCAAGACGGTGGTCGTTGCCGGGAGAAGCAACCGACAGTCTGAGCAGGTCGGAATATTCATCAACAGCCTTGATAATCGCCGCAAGGAATGTCAGGAACTGCGCGTTCTGCATCGGCGATTTGCCGGGGTCGAGCAGGTTCTTGCCGTCATCGGTGGACAAGCTCCAGTTGTCGTGCTTGCCCGAGCCGTTAATTCCCGCGAAGGGCTTCTCGTGGAGCAGGCAAACCAAACCGTGCTCGAGAGCAACCTTCTTCATAAGCTCCATAGTGAGCTGGTTCTGGTCGGTTGCAAGGTTTGCGGGAGCGAAAATCGGTGCATTTTCGTGCTGTGCGGGAGCAACCTCGTTGTGCTTGGTCTTGGAGGTGATACCGAGCTTCCACAAACGTTCGTCCAAATCCTTCATATACTCGGCAACGCGGTCCTTGATGACGCCGAAATAATGGTCGTCAAGCTCCTGTCCCTTGGGTGCGGGAGCGCCGAAAAGCGTTCTGCCGGTGAAGATGAGGTCTTTTCTCTGGTCGTAGGTTTCCTTATTAACGAGGAAGTACTCCTGTTCAGCGCCGACTGTCGCAACAACGCGCTTTGAGGTGGTGTTGCCGAACAGCTTCAAAATGCGCAGCGCCGCGTCCGATACAACGTCCATCGAGCGCAGAAGCGGAGTTTTCTTGTCGAGCGCTTCGCCCGAATATGAATAGAATGCAGTCGGAATGTACAGCGAGCCGCCCTTTACAAACGCGTAAGAGGTGGGGTCCCAAGCGGTGTAGCCGCGCGCCTCAAATGTAGCTCTGATACCGCCCGAGGGGAAGCTCGAAGCGTCAGGCTCGCCCTTGATAAGCTCCTTGCCTGAGAACTCCATAATAACCGTGCCGTCGCCGTTCGGTGAGATAAAGCTGTCGTGCTTCTCAGCGGTGATGCCGGTCATCGGCTGGAACCAGTGAGTGTAGTGCGTTGCGCCCTTCTCGATAGCCCAGTCCTTCATCGCGTTTGCCACGATATCAGCAATCGAGCTGTCAAGCTCCTTGCCCTCGGTCATCGTCTTTTTCAGCGCCTTGAACACGTTTTTCGGCAGTCTTTGCTGCATTGTTTCCTCGTTGAACACGTCAACGCCAAATTCAGCAACCACATCAAATTTCTTTTCTTCCATTGTCCCGTTCCTCCGTAAAAATTTTTTTGATAAAAAAAACGACGCCCGAAACGCAGGTTTGCCCTGCCCTCGAAACGTCGTTGTTTCCGAATTACAATTTAATTATAGCCGAAAATTCGCGTTTTGTCTATCGGATTTATAAACAAATTTGCAAAAATTTTTCGCAGTTTTTTAGAGCATTTTCCACAAAAATCTTTTCGAAAATGAAATTTCGGTATTGAAAAAATTCTTATTAAGCGAAATTTACCGAGATTTTCTCCGAAATTTGCAAGTTGTGAAACATAGACTTTCATAAAAATCTCCGAAGCCTTGACCTCGGAGATTTGTTTTATTTCTTCTCAAACTTTTCCTTAATCTTGTCGAAAAAGCTCTTGCGCTTTTCATAGTTCTTTTCACCAAGCTTTTCTTCAAACGCCAAAAGCGCGTCCTTCTGCGGTTTGGTGAGGTTTTTGGGAACCTCCACGCTTATTCTGACCATCTGGTCGCCGCGGCTGCCCTCGCTCTGCTGGAGGCGCTGAACACCCTTTCCGCGCAGTCTGAAAACGGTGCCGGGCTGCGTTCCCGCAGGAACGTTGTAGCTCACCTTGCCGTCAATCGTCGGCACCTCAATCTCCGCGCCAAGTGTTGCCTGCGCGTAAGTAATCGGGAAATCAATCCAGATATTGTAATCCTCGCGCTCGAAAACGGGGTCTGATTTCACGGAAATCTTGACCTTCAAATCACCGCGCGAGCCGCCGTTTGAACCAACAGAGCCCTGTCCGCGAACGTTCAGCAGCATTCCGTCATCGATACCCGCAGGAACCTTGACCGTAACGGTTTTGCGCTGGTTGACGCGCCCAGAGCCGCCGCACTTCCCGCACGGCTTTTCGATAATCTTGCCCTTTCCTCCGCACTTTGTACACGGTCTTTGGCTCTGCATCATTCCAAACATACTTCTCTGCTGAACCGTAACCACGCCTCTGCCGTTACAATCGGGACAGGTTTTCGTGGTGCTGCCCGCAGCCGCGCCCGTGCCGCCGCAGTCGGGGCACTCCTCGGTGCGGTTAATCGTAACATCGCGCGAAACGCCCTTGCAAGCGTCCATAAAGCTAATATCCAGCGACGAGGCAATATCCGCGCCTCTTCTCGGGGCATTCGCGCTCGATGAACGCGAGCTGAAGCCGCCGCCAAATCCGCCGAAGCCTCCGCCGAAGATATCGCTGAAGATATCGCTCAAATCCACGCCGTCCATTCCGCCCGTGAAGTTCGAGCCGCCGCCGTAGCTTGAGTCAACGCCCGCAAATCCAAACTGGTCATAACGAGCGCGCTTGTCGGGGTCCGAAAGCACCTGGTTTGCCTCGTTTATCTCCTTGAACTTCTCCGCGGCAGTCGGGTCATCGGGGTTCAAGTCGGGGTGATACTGCTTCGCGAGCTTGCGGTAAGCCTTTTTGATTTCAGCGTCCGTTGCGCCCTTCTGCAGCCCTAAGACCTCATAATAATCTCTTTTTTCCATAAAATCATCTTTCCTAACTTAATCAAGACAACGCCCTGCGTTTTTCCCGCAAGGCGATGCCCCGATTGATTGTGAAAAAACTTATTTCTCGGTAAATTCAACGTCAACCGCACCGTCGTCGTTGTTGCCGCCGTTGTTGTCGGAAGCCGCTCCCGCAGCGCCCGAAACGTCAGCTCCCGCAGCCGCCGCAGCAGCGTTCGGGTCAGCCTGATAAACCTTCTGTGCAACCTCGTAGAACGCGGTCTGAAGCTCTTCCTTAGCCTTCTTGACAGCCTCGATATCGGTTCCCTTGAGCGCTTCCTCAAGAGCGGTAATCTTCGGCTCAACCTTTGCCTTATCGTCAGCGGAAACCTTGTCGCCGAACTCGGTCATCGACTTCTTAATCTGATAAACCATCGAGTCTGCCTCGTTTCTCGCGTCAACGTCCTCCTTGCGCTTCTTGTCCTCGGCAGCGTAAGCCTCAGCCTCACGAACAGCCTTGTCGATATCTTCCTTGGACATATTTGTGGAGGCAGTGATGGAGATGTGCTGCTCCTTGCCGGTGCCCTTGTCCTTTGCGGTTACGTTTACGATACCGTTTGCGTCGATATCAAAGGTAACCTCAATCTGCGGGATTCCGCGAGGAGCGGGAGCGATGCCGTCAAGACGGAAGTTGCCGATGGACTTGTTGTCGCGTGCGAACTCACGCTCGCCCTGGAGTACGTTTATATCAACAGACGGCTGGTTGTCTGCGTAGGTTGTGAACACCTTGGTTTCCTTGGTAGGAATGGTGGTGTTGCGCTCAATCATTCTCGTGCAGATGCCGCCTGCGGTTTCGATACCGAGCGACAGCGGCGCAACATCGAGCAGTACGATGCCCTGAACTTCCTTGTTCAAAACGCCGCCCTGAATAGACGCGCCGATTGCAACGCACTCATCGGGGTTGATGCCCTTGAACGGGTCTTTGCCGAGGAAGTTCTTAACAGCGTCCTGTACAGCGGGAATTCTCGTAGAACCGCCGACAAGCAAAATCTTGTGGATATCCTTCTTGTCAAGACCGCTGTCCGAAATTGCCTGCTTCAGCGGGCCCATTGTCATTTCAACAAGGTCGGAGGTGAGGTCGTTGAACTTAGCTCTCGAAAGGGTTACATTCAAGTGCTTAGGACCGGTTGCGTCTGCGGTGATATAAGGAATGGAGATGTTGACGGTGGTGGAGTTGGAGAGGGCAATCTTCGCCTTTTCAGCCTCGTCCTTCAATCTCTGCATAGCGAACTTATCGTTCGACAAATCAATTCCGTCGGACTTCTTGAACTCCTCTTTCAGCCAGTCAATAATTCTCTGGTCGAAGTCATCGCCGCCGAGGTGGTTGTTGCCGGCGGTTGCGAGAACCTCCTGAACGCCGTCGCCGATGTTGATTACGGATACATCGAACGTACCGCCGCCGAGGTCGTAAACCACGATGTTCTGGTCCTCTTCCTTATCGATACCGTAAGCAAGCGCTGCGGCAGTCGGCTCGTTGATGATACGCTGAACGTTGAGTCCGGCAATCTGACCTGCGTCCTTGGTTGCCTGACGCTGAGAGTCGGTAAAGTAAGCGGGAACCGTGATAACCGCGTCGGTTACCTTCTCGCCGAGATAAGCCTCCGCGTCACCCTTCAGCTTCTGCAAAATCATCGCGGAAATTTCCTGCGGGGTGTACTTCTTGCCGTCGATATCAACCTTGTAATCGCTGCCCATATGGCGCTTGATTGAAATAACGGTCTTTTCGGGGTTCTGAACCGCCTGGTTCTTTGCGAGCTGACCTACAAGACGCTCTCCGTCCTTAGTAAATGCGACAACGGAAGGAGTTGTTCTCGAACCCTCCGAGTTCGTGATAACAACAGGCTCGCCGCCCTCGATAACAGCTACGCAGCTATTTGTAGTACCTAAGTCAATACCAATAATCTTGCTCATAATATTATCTCCTTTTCAATAAATCGGACTTAACCGATATTCATTTGTGTTTGATTTTGCCTTGATTTATCGCTATTCGGCAACAGCGACTACCGCAAATCTGATAACCTTGTCGCCGATTTTGTAGCCCTTTGCAAATGTTTGAGCAACCTTTCCGCTTTCAACGGTTTCCGACTGGATTTTCTGCACCGCCTGGTGAAGATTCGGGGAGAAATCCGCGCCGTCGCTTTCGATTTCCTCAACGCCGAGATTTTTGAGAGTTTCCATAAAGCTGTCGTAAATCATCTTCACGCCGCTTTTGTAATTCTCATCGGTACAGTCCGCGCTGAGCGCTCTTTCGAGATTGTCCATAACGGGTAAAAACTTTGAGGTAACGTTCACGATGATGTCCGTTCTGAGCGCATCCTTTTCTCTCTGGGAACGCTTGCGGAAGTTGTCGTATTCCGCCATTGTCCGAACGAGCTGCTCCTTGACTGCGGAAAGCTCCTCGGCAACCTTGTCGGCTTCGTTTGCCTCGGTTTCCTCGGGCTGTTCGGGCTGAGCTTCCTGTTCAGCTTGTTCAGCCTGCTCCTCGGGAATATCCTCGGTCTTTTCTATTTCTTCTTCATTTGTCATTGTCGTCATTATCCTCACTTTCTATCTGCAAATGCTCGCTTTCGGAAAGCAATCGCGTTACTTTTTTGCTCAAATATTCGATATACGGGATAACCTTTCGGTAATCGAGCCGCATCGGACCGATAACTCCGAGAGTTCCCGCGGGCTTGCCGTCTTTGTAGTAGTTTGCGCTTACAACCGCACCGTTGGATATCGCAAACGTTCCGTCCTCCTCGCCGAACTTTATGTTAATTCCCGAAAGCGCTCCGTCAAGCATCTCGGGGAACAGGCTTTTCTGTTCGAGGAATTTCATAACGTCCTGCGTTGGGATTTCGCTGCACGCGAGAAGATTTGCCTCGCCTTTAACGGCAACGCTGTCGCGCATCATTTCCTCGGACAGCTCGTAAACCGCGTGAAGGAGCGGCGAGAGCGAGAGCATATAGCTGCTCATCGCGGAAACCAGTTTCTCGACATATTCCTCGGACATATTTTCGAGGTTCACGCCGCGCAGGTGGTCGTTCAGAAAATCCGTGAAGCCGCGCATCTGCTCATCGGTGAGGTCAAATTCCATTCGGCAGACCTTGTTTTTAATCGCACCGTTCGAGGTTATCAGCAGCAGAACGTACATTCGCCGACCTGTCGGGATAACGTCAACCTTTGATATCACCGAAAATTTTGACGCGTGATTTGTGGAAATCGCGGCGCATTTCGTGATTTCGGCAAGCGCAGTCGAAGCGCTTTCGATAATCGCGTCATCGGTGAGGCTGCTTTCGTCGAAGAACTCGTCGATTTTCGAGATATTTTCCGCAGCGACAGGCTCGGGGTTCATCAGGTTGTCGATGTAGTACCGAAAACCCTTGAACGTAGGCACGCGCCCTGCGGAGGTGTGCGGGTGGTCGAGATAACCCTCCTGCTCAAGAGCCGCCATTGTGTTGCGGATTGTCGCGGAGGACACCTTGAGGTCGTGCGTTTCGGCAAGAGCTTTTGAACCGACAGGCTCGCCCGTTCTGATATACTCGTCGATAATCGCCGTCAGAATTTTCATTCCACGCGTATCCACCGAAACTCCCACCTTTCTTTTTATTCGCCCTTGACCTTTTGTTTAGCACTCACTCTCTCCGAGTGCTAATTATAATTTATCACATTTAACTCATTTTGTCAAGGGTTTTTGCAAAAAAAGATTACAAACTCGCGCTATTTTTTTAATAATAAATTGTGCAATATTACTATATTCTGTATTTTCCCGCGATTTTATACTATATTTATAAGAGCAAGTCTTGACAAACGCGGTAAAATGCAGTATAATATTCATAGATAATTTTGCAATGAACAAGGTGAAATTATGCATTTTGTACAAGCGAAAGGAATTTTGAGCGCGAAAAACGGTATGAACGTGTACCGTGGCTGTTTGCACGGGTGCATTTACTGCGACGCGCGCAGCGACTGCTACAATATGCCGCACGATTTCGAGGATATCGAGGTTAAACAAAACGCGCCCGAGCTGCTTGAAACGGCTCTGCGGGCGAAACGGCGGCGCTGTATGATAGGCACGGGCGCGATGTGCGACCCGTATATCCCGATTGAGAAGGATTTGCGAATAACGCGGCGGTGTCTGGAAATTATTGACAAATACAATTTTGGCGCAGCTGTGCTCACGAAATCGGACTTGGTTATGCGCGACATTGACCTGCTGGAAGAAATTAACAGCAAAACAAAAGCCGTGGTGCAGATGACGCTCACAACCGCCGACGACGCGCTTTGCCGCATTGTTGAGCCAAATGTGTGCGTGACGTCAAGGCGGCTCGAGGTTCTCCAAGAGATGAAAAAGCGCGGGATACCGACCGTTGTGTGGCTCACACCGCTGCTGCCGTTCATCAACGATACCGTGGAAAATCTCGCCGCGCTGCTCGAAAAAATCGCAGAAGCCGGTGTTTACGGGATAATTTCGTTCGGTATGGGACTGACGCTGCGAAGCGGTGACCGAGAGTATTTTTACGCCGCGCTCGACAAGCATTTCCCCGGGCTTCGCCAAAAATACGAGCGTTACTATGGCAACAACTACGAGCTGCCCTCGCCAAATCACGAGAAGCTTTGGCGATATTTCACGGATTTTTGCGATAAACACGGCATTGTCCGCAATCAGAACGAGGTTTTTTCGTTCCTCAACACGCTCGACGAGCCGGAGCAGCTTACATTATTATAAAAGAAAACGCTCCCGAGCAATTTCGGGAGCGCTTTTTTATGCGAAACTAAAGTTAAATCATACTCTCCTGCCAGCAAGCGGGCGCTTTCAGACCGAACATCTTGACAACGGTCGGAGCAACGTTTGAAAGACCGTACTCGCCGTCCTTGATGGTGTACTTGACGTCCTTGTCGTAGATGATGAACGGAACGGGGTTGAGCGAGTGCGCCGTGCGAACCTGAATTTCGCCCTTCTTGTTCTTTTCGAGCATCTCGTCAGCGTTGCCGTGGTCGGCGGTGATAAGCATCGTCACGCCGTACTCGTCGCAGACCTTCATCAGTCTTGCAAGACCGATATCAACCGCTTCAACACCGATAATCGTTGCCTGGAGCGAGCCGGTGTGGCCAACCATATCGCCGTTCGGGAAGTTGCAGCGCAGGAAATCGTACTTTTTGGACTTGATTGCCTCAATCAAATCATCGACAATATCCGCGCTCTTCATCCACGGGCGCTGGTCGAAGCTGACGTTATCGGAGGGGATTTCCTTGAACGTTTCAAGCTCCTCGGAGAACTTGCCGCTGCGGTTGCCGTTCCAGAAATAGGTGACGTGACCGTACTTCTGAGTTTCGGAAACTGCGTACTGGTTGAGCTTTGCCGCAACAAGAACCTCGGAAAGCGTGTCGTGAATTTCGGGCGGGTTTACGAGGAAGCGCTTGGGGAGCTTCATATCGCCGTCATATTCGAGCATACCCGCGTAGCAAACGTTGGGCTTGCCGCCGCGCTCAAAGTGGGTGAACTCGTCGTTGTCGAACGCCATCGAAAGCTCGATTGCACGGTCGCCGCGGAAGTTGAACAGGATAACGCTGTCACCGTCAACGATTTTTCCGACAGGCTCGCCGTTTTCCGCGATAACGAACGCGGGCAAATCCTGGTCGATTGCACCGGTTTCGTTTCTGAGCGTTTCAACAGCCTCGGCAGCCGATGCGAACTGTCTGCCCTCGCCCTTAACGTGGGTGTTCCAGCCGCGCTCTACCATCGCCCAGTCAGCCTGATAACGGTCCATCGTAATCTTCATACGTCCGCCGCCGGAAGCGATTTTGCCGTTGAAATTGTCGTCATTCAGCTCCGCGAGAACCTTTTCAAGCTGCTCGATATAAATGGGAGCAGAAGTCGCGGGAACGTCACGTCCGTCCAGCAGGCAGTGAACGCGCGCTTTCTTCACGCCGTCAGCCTTTGCCTTTTTCAGCATATTGAACAGGTGCGAGATGTTCGAGTGAACGTTACCATCGGACAAAAGACCGATGAAGTGCATCGTGGAGTTCTTGGAAACGCAGTTTGCGACAAGCTCCTTCCAAGCCGCAGAGTCGTACATTTTGCCGCTCTCGATGCTCTCGTTCACGAGCTTTGCGCCCTGCGAGTAAATCTGTCCGCAGCCGAGCGCGTTGTGTCCAACCTCGGAGTTGCCCATATCGTCATCGGAGGGCAGTCCGACAGCACCGCCGTGCGCTTTAAGGCGCGTGTTCGGGCAGTTTGCGAGAAGCCAGTCCAAAGTGGGCGTATTCGCCTCAGTTACAGCGTCGCCGAGTCCCGTTTTCGAGAAGCCAACGCCATCCATTACTACCAATAATACAGGTTTTGCCATTTTTCCAAATCCTTTCAATCAACTTTTTAGTAAATCAGTTCGCCTCGGCAGCCTTGATAATCGCGGTGAAATCGGGAGCCTTGAGCGAAGCGCCGCCGATAAGTCCGCCGTCAACGTTGGGCTTCTTGACAAGCTCCTCGGCGTTCTTTGCGTTCATAGAGCCGCCGTACTGAATGGTAACAGCCTGGGCGGTTGCCTTGTCATACTTCTTCTCGAGCTGCGCTCTGATAAACGCGCAAACCTCCTCAGCCTGCTCAGCGGTCGCGGTTTTGCCGGTACCGATTGCCCAAACGGGCTCGTAAGCGATGATGCACTTCTTCATATCCTCAGCGGAGATATCGTAGAAGTCCAGCTTAATTTGGCGCGCGATAACCTCCTCGGTGATGTTGCACTCGCGCTCCCAGAGCAGCTCGCCAACGCAAACGATGGGCTTCAAGCCTGCCGCCAAAGCAGCCTTTGTGCGCTTGTAAACGGTTTCATCGGTTTCGTTGAAGTACTGTCTGCGCTCGGAGTGACCGAGAACAACGTACTCCACACCCATTTCAGCCAGCATATCAGCAGAAATTTCACCGGTGAACGCGCCGCTCTTCTCGAAGTGGCAGTTCTCCGCGCCGATTTTGATGTTCGTGCCCTCGGTTGCGGCAAGAGCGGTTTCGAGGTTGGTAAACGGCACGCAAGCTACGATTTCCACGCCCTTTACGTCGGCAACCAGCGGCTTGAGTTCCTCAAGGAGCGCCTTTGCCTCGGGACGGGTTTTGTTCATCTTCCAGTTGCCCGCGATAACCGCTTTTCTTACAGATTTGTTCATAGTATAAACTTCCTTTCTCACAGCGTTTTACGCCAAAATTACTTGTTGAACGCGTCAATGCGCGTTTGTACATTCTTTTGCAGATTTCTGTAAAAGAATTGATAATCATACAAATGGTAAACCCCGTCCTCGAAGATGTCGAGAACTGCGGGATAATCCTCGGGGGTGACGTCCGTCACCTTGAGCGCGCCGCGTTTTTCATCGATATACGCACCCGTGAGCGCGGGGATTTCGCTCTTGATTTCACCGCTGTAATCCGTGAAACAAGCGCCCTCGTTAAGCGACTTGTCGGCGGGAGTGCCGTCGGTTTTCCAGTTGAGCGGGTTTATCGCAAGCGTCTTTGTGCCGCTCGGGATAAGCAGCGACTCGTTCACGCTCTGAGCTTCGCTGTTGAACGCAACCACAACGCCCGTGTCGCTTTCACCCTCGGCAAATTTGAGCTGCGGACAAGATTTCACCTCGTCCTCGGTCACCCGCCAGCCTATCGCGTAGCATGCCACAAGCAGCTTCTGCCGCTTTTCATCACCGAAGCAGTCCTTGACAAGCCTAATGCACATATCCGCGCCCTGCGAAAATCCCGCCAGTACAATCGGTCTGCCGTTGTTGTATTTGTTCATATAATACTCAAATGCGGCTTTGACGTCCTTGTACGCGGCGCTGAGATACTGCTCGCGCTCGTTTTCGGGCATTTTGTACACCGAAAGTCCTGCCTGACGGTAATACGGAGCAAAAAATCTCGCGTCACCGTCGTAGATTCCCTTCTCCATATTCGTTGCCCCGAGGAAGCTTGCTTTTGTTTCCTCGTCATTGAGCGGCATATTTTGACTTTCACCGCCCGAATAAACCGTAGGACACACGAAGAACACGTCCGCAGACTTGTTTTCGGGGGCGGTTTCGAGGTAAGCCCAGTTCTCCGAGAGCGAATAGTCAACCGATTTTTCCGCCGAGCAACCCGTGAAAAATACACAAATGAGTATCAGCGGCGCGGTAATCAAAGAGATAATTCTTTTCATTTTTACCCGAAACAGCTAAAGGGCGAACAAATCTGTCCGCCCATAGCTTCAGAAATTACTTGTCCTGAATAGCGTCGATGCCGGGCAGGCCCTTGCCTTCGAGGTATTCGAGAGAAGCGCCGCCGCCGGTGGAGATGTGGCTCATCTTGTCAGCGAAGCCGAGCTGTACAACAGCCGCCGCAGAGTCGCCGCCGCCGATGATTGTGGTAGCGTTCGCCTCAGCCATTCCCTTAGCAACCGCGATTGTACCCTTTGCAAGAGTGGGGTTCTCGAAAACGCCCATTGGGCCGTTCCAAACAACAGTCTTTGCGGACTTAACCTCGTCTGCGAAGAGCTTCATTGTCTTGTCGCCGATATCAAGTCCCATCATATCTGCGGGAATCTTGTCGGAGTCAACAACCTGTACCTCGATAGGAGCGTCAATCGGGTCAGGGAAAGCCTTTGCAACAGTGGTATCGATGGGGAGGAGGAGCTTCTTGCCGTTCTTTTCAGCCTTGGCAATCATTTCCTTGCAGTAATCAATCTTCTCATCGTCAACGAGCGAAGTACCAACTTCCTTGCCCTGCGCCTTGAGGAAGGTGTAAGCCATACCGCCGCCGATAATCAGCGTGTCGCACTTTTCAAGCAGGTTGGAGATAACGTTGAGCTTGTCGGCAACCTTTGCACCGCCGAGAACTGCAACGAAAGGACGCTCGGGGTTCTCGACAGCGTTGCCGAGGAACTCGATTTCCTTGTTCATCAAGTAGCCGACAGCGGTTTCCTTAACGAACTTTGTTACGCCAACGGTAGAAGCGTGTGCTCTGTGGGAAGAGCCGAACGCGTCCATAACGAAAATCTCGTTGTTAACGAGGTCAGCAAGCTCCTTAGAGAAGCCCTCACCGTTCTTGGTTTCGTCAGCGCCGCGGAAGCGGGTGTTCTCGAGAACAACGATATCGCCGTCGTTCATCTCAGCAACAGCCTTCTTTGCGTTCTCGCCGACAACGGTGTCATCGGGAGCGAAGGTAACCTTAGCCGAAACAAGCTCAGCGAGTCTGTCGGCTGCGGGCTTGAGGCTGAACTTAGCCTCGGGACCGTTCTTGGGCTTGCCGAGGTGCGAGCACAAAACAACCTTTGCGCCGTTTTCGGTCAGCTTATTGATAGTGGGAAGAGCCGCGGTGATACGGTTATCGTTGGTGATTTTGCCGTCCTTCAGCGGAACGTTGAAATCAACGCGTACCAGAACGTGCTTTCCCTTTACGTTCAAATCCTCTACATTCTTCTTGTTGAGCTTGCTCATAGTTCATTTTCCTTTCGTTTTATGAAATTTCTCTGCTGTAAACCAACAGAACATTACACTATATATTGTACACTAAAATCAAAAATTTTTCAAGTGTTTTTTTGTAAAATACATAGCTAATTTTGTAAAAAGCATAACAAAATCCCGACAGGAAAAACCGCCGGGATTTAAAGGGTGTGAAATTACTGCTTATCCTCGATATACTTAACGATATCGCCGACGAGCTTGATGTTCTCAACCTCGTCCTCGGGGATTTCAACGGAGAACTCGTCCTCGATTGCCATAACAAGGTCAACAACATCGAGAGAGTCAGCGCCGAGGTCGTCGGTGATGGAAGAACCTTCCGTGATGGTTTCCTTATCTGCGATGTCGAGCTGGTCTGCGATAAGGTCTCTTACCTTTTCAAAAATGTCCATTTATAAAACCTCCAAATATTTTTACCGGATATTCCGGAATCGTCAAATACTATTATAAAGCATTATCTTAAAATAATCAATACCAAATTCTCAAAAATTGCAGGTAATTTTTACTAAAATTATTCGGTAAACATACCAATTTTTCTAAATTTATGATAACGGTTGTCCAAAAGCGTGTTCAAGTCCACCGTTTTGAGCCTCGAAACCGCATCCACGATGTATTCATAGATACTGTCTGCGGTCACGGCAGGCTGGAGATGCGCGCCGCCCTCGGGCTCGGGGATAATCTTGTCGCACACGCCAAACCGCACCAAATCCTCCGCGGTTATCTTGAGAATTTCGGCTGCTTCCTTTTCCTTGGTCGGGTCTTTCCAAAGAATGGAAGCCGCGCTTCTCGGGGAAATTACGCTGTAAATCGCGTTCTGAAGCATCGCAAGCTCATCGCAGACAGCAAGAGCAAGCGCGCCGCCGCTGCCGCCCTCGCCGAGAATTACCGTGACAATCGGCGTTTTGAGCGTCATAAATTCGTACAAATTCCGCGCAATCGCTTCACCCTGGCAGCGCTTCTCCGCTTCAACTCCGCAGTAAGCGCCGGGCGTGTCCACAAGACACACAATCGGTCTGTGGAACTTTTCGGCTTGCTTCGCCAGACGCAGAGCCTTGCGGTAGCCCTCGGGGTGCGGCATCGCGAAATTCGATTTCTTGTTCTCGTCAAGCGTTCTGCCCTTGACCTGTGCGAGAACAGTTACCGGAGTATCGCTCAGAAAGCCGATTCCGCCGATAATCGCGCCGTCATCGCCGCACATTCTGTCGCCGTGGAACTCCATAAATCTCGTGAAAAGCGCGGGAATGTAATCGTTGACGGTGGGGCGGTTCTTGTTGTGGATAAGCTCCATACGCTCCCAGGTGGTTAAATTATTCATCAGCGCGCCTCCTTCGGAAAGCCGTGCAGCTTAAGTATATTCGAGAGCGCTTTTCTCATCATTCCGCGCTCAACTATCATATCCAGCAATCCGCTCTCCATCTGGAACTCTGCGGACTGGAAATCATCGGGAAGCCGCGTTCTCACGGTGTTCTGGATAACCCTGCGCCCCGCAAAGCCTATCAGCACCTTCGGCTCGGCAATCAGTATATCGCCGAGGCTCGCAAACGACGCCTGAACGCCGCCCGTCGTGGGGTCGGTCAGAACCGTTACATAAAGCCCGCCCGCGTCGTTGTGACGTTTAACGGCACCCGAGGTTTTCGCCATCTGCATAAGGGAGATTATGCCCTCCTGCATTCTCGCGCCGCCCGAAGCCGTGAACATAATTACGGGCAAGCCCTTTTCCGTTGCGTATTCAAACGCGCGGGTGATTTTCTCGCCGACAACGCTTCCCATACTCGCCATCATAAAGTGGCTGTCCATAATGCCCAAAACGCAGCGATAACCGCGGATTGTGCATTCTCCCGTGACGATTGCCTCTTTCATATTGCACTGTTCGCTCATTTTGGCAACCTTTTCCTCGTAGTGCGGGAAACCAATCGGGTTGAGCGAAACGAGATTTTCGTCAAGTTCGCGGAAGCTGTCCTTGTCAACGGTCATATCAAGCCGCTCCTGCCACGTCAAGCGCGCGTGATAGCCGCACTTCGGGCAGACCTTCATATTGTTCACAAATTCATCGTTGTACAAAACTCCGCCGCAGCGCGGGCATTTGAACAGCAAATCCTGCGGGATTTCAACGTCCTTTTCCGCTTCAGCTGAACTTTGGTGATTATCGTCGGTGAAACGCGCCTTGACGACCTTGAACATATCCTCAATATTCATCGGCGATTACTCCTCCATAATGTTTGTTCGGTTAAGATAACCGTTGTCGAATTCGCCCTTGACGAAATTCTCGTCACGCAGCAGGCGAAGCTGAAAATCAATGTTGGTTTCAACGCCGCCGATGATGAACTCCGCGAGTGCCACGCGCATTTTCATTATCGCTTCTTCCCTGTCGCTGCCGTGAACAATCAGCTTGGCAATCATACTATCATAATACGGCGGGATTGTGTAGCCGGCATAAACCGCGCTGTCGATGCGCACGTTAAAGCCGCCCGGCGCGTGAAGCGAATTTATCGTTCCCGGGCAGGGACGGAAACCGTGGCGCGGGTCTTCGGCGTTTATGCGGCACTCAATCGCGTGTCCGCTCACCTTGACGTCCTTCTGCGAGAACCAAAGCTCCTCGCCCGCCGCAATCCTGATTTGCGCTTTAACAAGGTCAATTCCCGTGACAAACTCGGTTACGGGGTGCTCGACCTGAATTCTCGTGTTCATTTCCATAAAATAGAAATTCTTGTCCTTATCAACAAGAAATTCTATCGTACCCGCGTTGCGATAACCGCAAGCCTTCGCCGCGCTAACCGCCGCATTTCCCATCTTCTCGCGAAGCTCCTCGGTCATAATCGGGCTTGGGCTTTCCTCGAGAACCTTCTGGTTTCTGCGCTGGAGCGAGCAGTCGCGCTCTCCGAGATGAACGACGTTTCCATAGTTGTCCGCGAGGAGCTGGAACTCGATGTGGCGCGGATTTACAAGGAATTTCTCGATGTAAATATCGCCGTTTCCGAAGAAATCGAGCGCTTCTTTGCTTGCCGTGAGGAAGTTGCTCTCAAGCTCGTCCTCGGTGTTGACAAGACGTATACCGCGTCCGCCGCCGCCCGCCGAAGCCTTGAGCATAACGGGATAACCGATTTCCCGACAAAGCTCATACGCCTTTTCAAGCGACGGGACAACACCGTCCGAGCCGGGAATTACAGGCACTCCCGCGTTTTTCATCGTTTGCTTTGCGCTTGCCTTGTCGCCCATTGCGTCCATAATGTCGCCCGTGGGACCGATAAAGGTTATTCCGCACTTCTCACACAAGCGCGCAAAATCCGCGTTTTCGGACAAGAATCCGAACCCCGGGTGAATTGCCTCGGCGTGGGTGATTTCACAAGCGGCGAGAATTGCCTTGGTGTTGAGGTAGCTGTCCTTTGAAGCGGCGGGACCTATACAAACAGCCTCGTCGGCAATCTGCGCGTGAAGCGCGGATTTATCCGCCTCGGAGTAAACCGCGACCGTCTTTATTCCGAGCTCTCGGCAGGCTCTCATTATGCGAATGGCAATTTCTCCGCGATTTGCAATAAGTATTTTATTAAACATTCCGTCAGCTCCCAACAATTATTCGGACTTGGGCTCGGCAACCGCAAAGGAAATCTCTGCGGTAACGACTTTCTTGCCGTTGACCTTGGCAACAGCTTTTCCGAAGCCGATAGGACCTCTCTGCTCGGTCATCTCAACCGACAGCTCGAGCGTGTCGCCCGGCAGAACCTGTCCTCTGAAACGCGCCTTGTCGATACCCGCGAAGAACGCGATTTTGCCTCTGTTCTCCGGCAGCGAAAGCGCACAAACCGCACCCGCTTGCGCCAGCATCTCAATCATCAGCACACCGGGGGTTACGGGCTGTCCGGGGAAATGTCCCTTAAACCAGTATTCATCGGGCTTCAGGTACTTTTTCGCAGTAACGCGAACGCCCGGTTCAAGCTCCGTTACCTCATCGATAAGCAAAAACGGGTCGCGATGAGGGATAATTTCTTTGATTTGCTCAAGATTTAAAGTCATAGCCGCTCCTTATTCAATTCTCATCAGCTTTTGTCCAAATTCCACGGGTTCGCCGTTGTTGACGTAAATTTCGGCAACCTTGCCCGAGAACTCGCTGTTAATCTCGTTCATCAGCTTCATACTCTCGATAATGCACACAACATCGCCCGCGTTCACGCTGTCGCCGACCTTAACATAAGCAGGCTTCTCGGGAGCGGGTGACGAGTAAAACGTGCCGACAATCGGAGATGTGATAAAATTGCCCTTTACCTCTTCAACAGGCTTTGCGGAAGCCACAGGAGCGCTCCCCGCGGGCGCGGGCATAGCGGGCATCGGCATCGCGGGCATAACAGGCGGCACGGGACGGCACTCGCCCTCGATAACGATATCGATAACCTCTGTACTGATTTTGATTTTGGAGAGCTTGTTCTCCTTGACAATCTTCGCAAGCGCCTCAACGCACTCCACGGTGTCCTCGATAGGGGTAACGGTTTCTTTTTCCTTTGTACTCATTATAAATCCTCCGAAATTCAGTTGGTTATTCAACAGGGACAAGGCAGATACAGCCGTTGTGACCGCCGAAGCCGAGCGAGTTGCTGAGCGCCGCGGTAACCTTCATCTCGCGCGTTCCCTCGGTGACATAATCGAGGTCGCACTCGGGGTCGGGCGTCTTGTAGCCGAGCGTGCGGTGAACCTTGCCGTTCTTGATGGAGAGCGCCGTGACGATAGCCTCAACGCCGCCTGCCGCACCGAGAAGGTGTCCGGTCATCGACTTTGTGGAGTTTATCGCGATATTCTTCGCGTGTTCACCGAAAGCCGCCTTGATAGCCTTGGTTTCGGTCATATCGTTCATGTGAGTGGAAGTGCCGTGAGCGTTGATATAGTTTACCTGCTCAAACGGAATTCCCGCTTCCTCGACAGCAAGCCGCATCGCCTGCGCACCACCGACGCCATCGGGGTCGGGACTTGTTTCGTGATAAGCGTCGCAGGTTGAGCCGTAGCCCTTGATTTCCGCGTAAATCTTCGCGCCGCGCGCCTTTGCGTGCTCGTATTCCTCGAGAACAACAATTCCGCAGCCGTCGCCGAGAACAAAGCCGCTTCTCTCCGCGTCAAACGGGATAGAAGCCTTGTCAACGTCCTGGGAGCGCGTGATTGCCTTCATATTGTTGAACGAAGCGAGGCAGAAACCGATATCGGCGTGCTCCGTGCCGCCCGCAAGCGCCGCGTCAAGATAGCCGTGCTTAATCATTCTGAACGCTTCGCCGATGGACTGAGTGCCGGTAGCGCAAGCCGTGGTTACGCAGAAATTCGAGCCTTTAAAGCCAAACTTGATGGCAACCGTTCCCGCAGCCATATTTCCAATCATCTTGGTTATCGTGAACACGGAAACGCGCTTGTTGCCCTTTTCACGGTAATTGTACATTTCCTCGTAGGTGGTATCGATACCGCCGATTCCGCTGCCGATAACGCAGCCGACCTTGAACGGGTCGATATCCTTCAAATCGGTTCCCGCGTCCTTGAGAGCCTGGTCCGCGCAGAAAACCGCGTACTGCGTAATAACATCGCTTCTGCGAACCTCTTTCTTGTCGATAACGGAAGTCGGGTCAAAATTCTTGACTCTCGCGACAACGTTCAGATTATCCGGCTCCTGGTCGGGAAACCACGGCGCAAGCGTAAAACCGTGCTTGCCTTCCATAAGGCTGTTCCAAAGCTCCTCGGGGGAGTTTCCGCAAGGAGTAACGCACCCCAGACCTGTAATTACAACTCTTCTCTCCATACTTCCTCCGAAATTACATACTTAATCCGCCGCTGATTTCGATAATCTGTCCCGTGACGTATGACGACTCCTCGCCGCAGAGGAACGCGACAACATTTGCGACCTCGTCCGCCGTGCCGTAACGCTTCATCGCAATCTGCGCGAGGATAGCGTTTTTCTGTTCATCGGTGAGCTTGTCGGTCATCGGCGTGCTGATAAAGCCGGGAGCAACCGCGTTCACGCGAATACCGCGCGAACCGAGCTCTTTCGCAGCGGTTTTGGTCATCGAGATAACCGCGCCCTTTGAAGCCGAGTAGTTCATCTGTCCGGGGTTTCCGTAAAGTCCCGCAACGGACGCGAGATTTACGATACTGCCGCCCTTCTGGCGAAGCATAACCGCGCCTACAAGCTTTGTCATATTGAACACGGATTTCTGGTTAATTCTGATAACATCGTCATAGGTTTCCTCGCTCATTCTGAGAAGCAGACCGTCGCGGGTGATACCGGCGTTGTTGACGAGAACGTCGATTGTGCCAAACTCCTCCTTGACCTTCTTGACCATTTCCTCGCACTGAGCGTAGTTTGAAACATCGCACGCGTAAACGCTCGCCTTAACGCCGAGCGCGCGGCACTCCTCGGCGGTTTGCTCGCCCGCCTGCTCGGAAAGCTCGTTGATGACGATATCGAACCCGTCCTTTGCAAGACGCTTGGCAATCGCCGCGCCTATTCCTCTTCCGGAACCAGTAATAATTGCAGTTTTACTCATAGTTTAACCCCTTCTATATAATAATGCATCTTTTTATACTTCCATAATGATAGAACCGAATGTAAGTCCCGCGCCGAAGCCGACCATACAAAGCTTCATACCCTTTTTAACTCTGCCCGCGCGGTTGAGCTCGTCAAGCGCCACGGGAATGCACGCGCTGGAAACATTTCCCATATATTCAATGTTTGTATAAACCTTCTCGGGTGTAATTCCGAGCAGCTCGGTTGCCTTGGCAATGATGCGGAGATTTGCCTGATGCGGGATAACCAAATCCAACTCCTCGGGCGAAATCCCGAAATCCTTCGCGACAACGCTCACTGCGTTTGACATCGCGTTTACTGCGAATTTATAGACCGCTTTTCCGTCTTGAACCAAAAAATTCTTCTTCGCGAACGTATCGAAACGGTTGTTGAAGAACTCGTCCTCGTTTTCGTAGAACGGGCAGTTGCTCTCGTAGTGAACCTTGCAGTAGAGCGCCTCAAACTCGTCGCCCTCCGCGCCCATAAACGAGCTGAACTTCTTCTCGCTCTTTCTGAGGACAACAGCTCCCGCCGCGTCGCCGAAAAGAATGCAGGAAGCTCTGTCGGTGTAGTCCTGCTGAGCGGAAAGCTTTTCGCTTGCCACAACGAGCACGTTTTTGTGTGCGCCGGTTTCGAGGAACTTGTGCGCGATATCAACCGCCGTAATAAAGCCCGTGCAGGCGCTGTTCACATCGAAGCAGGACGCGTTCTTCGCGCCGATTTGCTTCTGTATAAGGCAGGACATCGCGGGATAGAAGAAATCGGGCGTGCAGGTTGAAACGATGATGAGGTCGATTTCCTCTGCGGACATTCCCGCGTTTTCAAGCGCGTTTTTCGCGGCGTTCACGCCCATAAAATAATTCGGCTTGTCCACGGCGATGTGGCGCTGTTTGATACCGGTTCTCGGGAAAATCCACTCGTCCGAGGTGTCGAGAATTTCCGAAAACTTGTCGTTATCGGCAACAAATTCGGGAAAATAACTTCCTGTTCCTAATATTTCTATTCCGCTCATCAAAAATCTCCTTGATTTTATTTTAAAAATATTGTATAATAATAACGCAACTTGTTTAAAGAACTCTCCGAACGTTTTTCAACAGTCTGAGAATGTTCCACAAAATAACAATACATTATTATTTTACCCTATTTTGTGTAATTTGTCAAGTAGCTTAGATGAAATTAAACGGCAAAACGCCGGGGAAAGGAAAAATTTTATTATGAAAAAGGCATTTTTATTTTCGGGACAAGGCTCGCAGTATCAGGGAATGGGGCTGGATTTGGCAGAAAAATTCACACCTGCGAAGGAAATCCTGGAGTGCGGCTCGGACATCCTGGGCTTTGACCTGAAGGACAAGCTTGCGAATTCGACTGCCGAGGAGCTTGCGCAGACGCGTCTTTCGCAGCCCGCGATATTCACGGCTTCGCTGCTGTCGCTTTGCGCGGCTCGTGAAAACGGTCTGGACTGCGAGGCGGTTGCGGGACACTCGCTTGGTGAGTACGCGGCGATGTACGCAAGCGGAATGCTGACGCTGGAGGACGCTTTCAAGGCAATCAAGCTGAGAAGTGAAGCTATGGCAAAGGCTGCCGAGAACTCAACAGGCGCGATGGCGGCAATCATCGGCGCGGACAACGAAACCATCGACAAAATCTGCGGCGAGGTAAACGGCTTCCTTGCTCCCGCAAACTACAACTCCCCCGTTCAGACGGTTATCGCAGGCGAGGGGGCTGCCGTTGACGAAGCAATCGTAAAGTTCACCGAAATGGGCAAACGCTCGGTTAAGCTGGCGGTTTCTGCGGCTTTCCACACGAAAATGATGAAGAGTGCTGCCGACGAGTTCAAGGAGGAAATCAAGAATTTCACGTTCAGCGCGCCGAAGTGCGATTTCTACGCGAACCTCTACGGCAAAAAGCTCGAGGACTTTTCCGATATGCCGAGCTATCTCGCGGCGCATATTTGCTCACCTGTGAAATTTGTGGACGAGCTGAACGCGATGCAGAGCGCGGGAATTGATACCTTCATCGAGCTTGGTCCGAATAAAGTATTGACAGGTTTGGTCAGAAAAACACTCAAGGGCGTTGTTTTCGCGAATATCGAGAACCTCGAATCGCTTGAAAAGGCGCTTGCCGCAGTTAAAGGAGAATAAGATGAACAAGTATTGCTTAATCGGGCACCCGCTCGGTCACTCCCTCTCGCCGCAAATTCACACGCGTATGTTCGAGCTGTCGGGCAAACCCGCCGAATACTCGCTCAACGATATCGCGCCCGAGGAGCTTTCCGGGAAATACGCGTTTCTCGACGAGTTCGCGGGAATTAACGTCACAATCCCGCACAAGGTCGCGATTATCGATTACTGCGCGGAGCTTTCCGAGGGTGCGAAGCGTTATCAGTCGGTGAACTGCGTGAAAGGCGGCGAAAAGGTCGGCTACAACACCGACGTTATCGGTTTCACAAAGTCCATCGACCTGCTCGGCGCAAGCCTTAATTCAAAGGTTACGGTTATCGGCTGCGGCGGCGTGGGAAGAATGATTTGCATCGAAGCGGCACTTGAGGGCGCGGAGCTTACGATTGCCGCGCTGAAAAGCGATTTGCCGCTTGCAGAAAAGGTTGTCGAGGAGATAAAGGCGCAGAAGCCGGACGCTTCGGTTAAAATCACGGTTATCGAGAGCGGCTGCCTCGAGGAAACGGACGGCGGCGACTTGCTGATAAACGCAACGCCCGTGGGAATGTTCCCGAAAACCGACAGAATGCCCTGCACCGAGGAAGCTGTCGCAAAGTTCGACTACGTTTTCGATGTGATTTACAATCCCAAGGAAACCCTGCTCGTGAAAACCGCGCGCGCAAAGGGCAAAAAAGGCTTAAACGGTATGGCGATGCTGGTTTTGCAGGCGGTTGCCGCGCACGAAATCTGGTACGGCGCAAAATTCAATAAAGAAGATATCGATAAGCTGATTATTGATATGGAGAATTTAATATGAGCGTGTATTTATGCGGATTTATGGGCTGCGGGAAAAGTCATATCGGGCGAATGCTCGCGAAAACGCTCTCGATGAACTTTATCGACCTTGACAAATATATTGTGAACGCGGAGAAGATGACTATTCCCGAAATTTTCGACAAATTCGGCGAGCCGCACTTCCGTGAGCTTGAAGCGAAGTATATCCGTGAGCTTGCAAACGGGTGCGTTGTGGCAACGGGCGGCGGCGCGCTGATTAACGACGAAACGGCGCGCTACGCTCGGGAAAGCGGAATTTCCGTGTACATCAACACGTCGTTTGAGGAGTGCTACCGCAGAATACAAGGCGACAAAAACCGTCCGCTTGTGGTGAAGAACACGAAGGAGCAGCTCAGTGAGCTGTACGACAAGCGAAGCGTGATTTACAAGCGCAACAGCACGTTTATGGTGAACGGCAACGCAAAGGACAAAACCATTACTATGGAAATCGCGAAGCTTGTCCGCTTCTCCGAACAGAAATAACAAAAAAACGGAGCATTTTCGCTCCGTTTTGTTTTGTGAATTTAAACAAGTTTGTAGCACTCCGCAGTCTGCAAATCGTCCTCGAAAATGTACAGATAATTGCTTTCAAGGCGAACGCGGTAAATCTCACCGTCTTTGGTTTTCGCTTTTGACAAGTCCTGCTGAGGCTTGGTAAAATGCGTAACAGCGCCGTCCGGACGATATTCCGCGTTTATGCCGCTGCCCTCGAGAACAACCGTGCCGTCCTGTAAAAACGTTATCGCGTATTCTTCTGCGGAAACCGCATTGTCCTTCGGCTCGGAGGCGCGGTTTTCGCTGTCCTCAGCCTCGGGGAAAGCCGGCGCTTCAAGTCCCTCGTTCCCCGCCAAGGAATCGTACCCGTTGAGGTCGCCGCCTTTGTTTTCCGCCGGCGCGGAGAACGCTATATCGGCAATTTCGTTCGTGGTATTTGTCGGCGCGCTGTCCGCCATATCAACCATACTTTCTTCGGCTTTAAGGGAAATGCTGCTCGATGACACAAGCGGCATACCGCCCGCGTTGTTCGTAAAGCCGCCCGAGTTGACGTTTATCAGCACAACGCACAAAACCGCAATGCAAGCCGCCGCCCCCGAAAACGCCCCCGCGTAAACGTAAAACGGCTTTTTCTTCTTTGCGGGCGCGGTTTTTTCGGGCACGGAAATCCGCTCGAGAACCGCATTTTCAATGCGCCGCGCGGTTTGCTCATCGGGAGAAATTTCGTTCATCGCCGATTTGTATTCTTCGCTGAATTTCATAAAATTTCTCCTTTCAGTCAAAATTTAGGTCGGAAAGCTCGGCTTTCAATTTTTCGCGCGCTCTTGAAAGCCGCGATTTTACGGTATTTTCACGCGAACGCGTTGCCTCGGCAATCTGCGCCACGGTCATATCCTCGAAGTAAAACAGGTAAATCGCTGTTCGATAATCGGGAGCAAGCCGCATAACCGCCGCCAAAACCTCGCGGTGCAGCTCGGCTTTCAGCGCGGCATCGGCGGTTGTATCATCGGTTTGAAGAGCGTCATCGGGAAGATTTTCGAGAGCGTCGGTGTGGGCGGTGTGCTTTGAATGGGCGCTCTTTGCATAGGAATTTGCTCGGTTAACCGCGCACCGTATCAGAAAAGCCTTGCGGTGTTCCTCGGTTTCAAAGGTTTTATCCGCCTTGAAATATCGGACAAAAACGTCCTGCGCCGCGTCCTCGGCATCGGCGGCGTTTCCAAGCCGCGTGAAAGCTATTCGGTAAACCATCGGCAAGTAGTGCCGCATTACCTCGTTAAAGCTCTCAGAGGTTTTCAGAGAAAAATCCATAACAAAACTCCGATTTACTTATAATACCCGACAAACTCGAAAAAGGTTGCAGAAAAATCCGAAAATGCGTTAAATCGTGCAAGCCGCGCGTTGCCCGCATTCGCCGCAGTTTTCGGTATCGCGCAGTTGCAGCACCGTTCAGAACTTCTCCGTTAATGAAAAGCGGAAATTCGGCATAACTCGTTCAGCAGCCAAACCCGCGCTTGCGCGTGAACCCAACCGATTCACCCGTAAACTGCACCGCGCTTCATTAAATCGTGCAAGCCGCGTGGCGAGTGACGTGGCAGCCCATATTCACCGCAACCGGCAAGCCCGCGATATGAGTGGGAGCTTGCTCGATGTTGACGTAAAGCGCGGTCTGCGTGCCGCCGAAGCCCTGCGCGCCGATTCCAAGGCGGTTTATCCCGTCAAGCGCGAGCTTCTCCATCTCCGCGTAAAGCGCCTTCGGATTTCTCACGGTCAAATCGCGGCAGAGCGCCTTTTTCGCGAGGAGCGCGCACTGCTCGAAATCGCCGCCGATTCCCACTCCGACAACAATCGGCGGGCAAGGATTACTTCCCGCAACGGACGCGGTTTCGATGATGAAATTCACGATATCCTCCTTTGAAGCGGACGGCGTGAACATCTTCAGACGGCTCATATTCTCGCTTCCGAAGCCCTTCGGCGCTACCATCAGCCGAATTTGCTCTCCATCGACAATTTTCGTGTGGATAATCGCGGGGGTATTGTTGCCCGTGTTCACGCGCTCAATCGGGTCGCCGACAACGCTCAAGCGGAGTTTCCCCTCAACATAGCCCTTTGCCACGCCCTTGTTCACCGCGTCCTCGAAGCCGCCGTTAATAATGTGTACATCTTGACCGATTTCCGCGAAAACAACCGCCATTCCCGTGTCCTGACAAATCGGTACGGAAAGCTCCTCGGCAGCGTCAAGATTGCGCTCCAAATCGCCGAGAACGCTCTTGCAAAGCTCGCTTTCCTCGTTATTTTGCGCGTTTCTGATGCACTCGCGCATACCCTCGGGCAGGTGCAAATTCGCCTCCACGCAGAGCTTGGCTATGGCATTTGTGATTTCTTCGGCATTGATTTCTCTCATAATTTTTCTCCCATTTCAACAATTTTTCCCGAAACGCAAACCAAAACGGGTGTTTCGGTTATATCCAGCGGGTCGCCCTTAAACAGCGAAAAATCCGCGTCCTTTCCGACTTCAACGGAACCCAATTTGTCCGCCGCTCCGATAACATCGGCTGCGTTTATCGTAATCGCCCTAAGCGCTTCATCTCGTGAAAGCCCGCCGCGAACAGCAAGTGCCGCCGTGAGCGGGAGATATTGGATAGGTGTTTCGGGGTGGTCGGTGCAAATCGCGAACTTTATCCCGTTTTTGAACAGCACCGCCGGCGTTTTTATATCGTGGTGCGCAAGCTCGGGCTTTCCTCGGTCACCCATAAGCGGTCCGAGAACCACGGCAGGCATATCCTCGGCAAGCTCCTCGGCGATAATCCCGCCGTCCGTGCAGTGAATGAGAACGTAGTCGAGGTTGAACTCCTTGGAAATGCGGATTGCCGTGAAAATATCGTCCGCGCGGTGGCAGTGAAAATGCGCCTTCAGCTTGTCCTTCTTATTAAATAAGGGCATCAGCGCCTCGCATTTCGCGTCAAAATCGGGGCGGGAGGTTTCGTCGTCCGTGCCTTTGGTGCGGTTGTACTCGTCCAAATCTTCCTTGTAGCGAAGCGCTTTCGCGAGATTTTCGCGGATAATTCCCGCCGTTGCCATTCGGGTAACGGGAGTTTCATCGCGGTCATTGTAGGTGCTTTTGGGATTTTCGCCGAGCGCGAACTTTATCGCGGCGGGATTTTTCACAATCAGCCTGTCCACGCGCTTCGAGCCGTAGGTTTTGATGAGCGCAAACGAGCCTCCGATGGGATTTGCGCTCCCGACGCCCGTGCAGACTGCCGTGACGCCCGCCCGCGCCGCGTCTCCGAAACAGCGGTCAAGCGCGTTTATGCTGTCGATTGCGCGCAGGTGCGGAGTTGCGGGGTCGGTGTCCTCGTTTCCGTCGTCACCCTCGAAGCAAAGCGCGTCCGACCACATTCCGAGGTGACAGTGCGCGTCGATAAACCCCGGGTAAAGGTCGGCGCCCTGCCCATCGATAACCTCCTCATCGGTCGGCTTGTAGTCCTTCATATCGCCGATTTCCGTAAAAACACCGCCGTTTGTCCGTACATAACCGTTTGCAAAATCGTTGTCCGACATTGACTTGATATTGACGTTGATAATTACCATAATTTTCCTCTAAATCAAAAAATTTCTATCGCCGAAACGATACACATATATTTTTATTATATCACAACTTTGGCAATACGACAAGGGGCTTTTTGATTTTTCCGAAAAAGTGTTGTCAAAAATAAAGGTAAGTGAAAATTCCCGCCGTGTTTCGTGAAGAACGTGTGAAAAAAACGGCAATTTTTATGAAAAATTTGTAAAAATAACAAAAAAGCACTTGAAATGTTGAAATTATTTTGGTATAATGTATATAGTGAATGAATAAATATATTCAATGTGTGAATTTACAAAGCCGAACAATTTTCAAAAAACGCTATTGACAAGAGGTGATTTGAGTGTCGAAATTGGACAGAGCTGTGATGAACAGCGGAAATTACGCTTTCTTTATGAAATACAAGCCCGGCTTTCCGATTGAATTTTTCGGCAAGACAAATCCGTTTTCCGATAAAAGAAAAACGCTGCTGAGCGAAATTCTGCACCCAGATGATTATATGCCGTTTTGCAGCATCGTGAACGAGGTTATAAACGGCAAGGGCGGCAGTATCAAAACTCACGCGCGTCTGAAAATGGACGGAGAATACCGGTGGTTCTATATGTCGGCGGGCGCAGAGCACCCGTCAAAGGGCGCTACGGATTTCTGCGGAATGATGTTTGACGTGACCGAGTATCTCGAGTGCGAGAGCGAGGACGCCGTTATGCACAAATTCCGCACAAAAATCAAGGAGTCTATCAAATCAAACGATGAGCCGGATTTGCGCGATATTCTCGGCGCGGATTATCTTGAACTTATCCAGCAGCCTTTTTCGCATATTAAAGGGCTTTACTCCGCTATTGTGGCAAACGACGGGAGCATTATTGCGTCCGCTTATCAGCAGGATAAGAAGATTAACCTCAACAAGATGAGCTATCAGCGCAAGAAGAGTATCCGCGTAAAGCACAGAACCTGCGCGAGCTGGATTATCGCGGGCGAGTCGCTTGAGGATATCAATGAAAGCGCGCCGCTGCTTGAAATAATGGTTCAGACGGTGTCGGAGATTGCGAATTCCTACGTTGTAATCGGCGAGGAAATGGAGAACAGCCAGAACGCAAACAAGCTCCTCGGCGAGAATTTCGAGGACCAGATTCTCATAAACAACGTCTACTCGCACACGCTTAAATGCAAGAACACCGCCGATGCTTTTGCCAATATTATCCCGATAATCGATGATTATTTCGGGCTTGACAAAATGCTGTTTGCCGCGGACGACTGCGAGCCCGTCAAAGTTTACCACTGGGACGAGTCGGGAAACCTTATCCCCGTCATCTCGCAGCAGATGAAAAACGAGCATATAAACGAGCTGCTTGACGTGAACGCGGTTGTGTGCGTGAACGAGGACGAGCTGCGCGGTGAACCGAGCAAAAACAGAAGCTGCGCGATTTCAAGAGTGTTTGAAAACGGCATCGCCAAGGGAATGATTATCTTCATTTCCTCTCAGACCGACAGAGTGTGGTCAAACCGCGACCGCAAGATGCTCCGCAGCCTTACGTCAATTCTCGCATCGCTGATTTACCGCTCGCTGATGGAAAACCAGCTTGCTCTTTCGCAAGAACACCTCGAGCGGCTTGCCTACACCGACCACATCACCGGTATCCCGAACGAGAGCGCTTTTGAACGCGATATGAAGGCGAAAATCGATAAGGGAGAAGCCTGCTCGATTGTGTCCATTGAAATCGCGAACTACAAATCAATGTCCGAGGCGTTCAGCTATCACTACGCCGACGAGGTGATAAAGAGCGTTGCCGAGTACATTTCGGCAATACCCGTTCACAGCAGGAAAAAGATTTACCGCTACTCCAACGATATCCTGATGGTGACGATTGACGGCACCGATAAAGGCGAAACTATGGGACTTGCGCGGTCAATTCTCAGCAAATTCCGCGCGCCGTGGTTCTTGAACGAATCCGAGTACAAAATCGAAATGTTCGCGGGAATTGCTTTCTATCCCGACGATGTGTACAGCTTTGCCGACTGCGTTAAAGCGGCGACAAGAACGCTGCGGCTTGCCAAGGAAAGAAAGGCGCAAAATCCCGTCACCTATTCCGTTGACCTTGAAGAAAAGCTGGACGAAAACCTCCGCGTAAGGCGGCTGATAATCGACGCGGCAGAGAACGATTTCAAGGGCTTCTACTTCCTGTACACGCCGATTATAAACGCGCACACGGGCGAGCTTGCAAGCTGCGACGGGAATTTGTTCTGGGCGAACAACGACATCATCGTGTCCAAGGAACGCTTCTCCCCCATTATCGAGCGGCTCGGCTTCGGCGACAAGGTGTACGCGTATGCGATGAAGAGATTGTGCGAATTTTGCGCGGAGGTGCGTGAAAGCGGTCTTGAGAACTTCAAGATTGGCTTCGACATCGCGGAGTCCACGCTCAGCTCGGATTTCAGCGTGCTTTCGCTTAAACAGGCGCTTTTGGAGTACTCGCTGCCGCCGGACGCGGTGAACGTCATAACCTCCGAAAGTACCGGCACTCTCGCCAAGAGCAACGTGAACCTCAAGCAGCTTGACGCGCTCGGCGTGAACATTGTCGCGGACGACAAGCAGGGTATTTTCCTCACGGACGCGGTGCTCGAAAACCCCTACATAAAGGTCATCAAGCTCAATATGCACCGTCTTTGCGGCGACGAGGTTTCGACGGCTTACGTGCGCTCGTTCATCGAAAGAGCGCACGAAAAAGGCATAAAAATCTGCATCAAGGGTATCGATAATCAACAGCTCCTCGAAACCGCAAACGCTTTCGGTATCGATTATATCCAAGGCATCGTAAACGGCAGACCGCTCCACACGCGTGAATTTATGGGGAAACTCGTGCTGAGGCAAACCGCCGCGAAATAATCCTCCAAAAAATATTTGTGAAAAAAGCCGAAGATTTTCAAAAAAATCTCGGCTTTTTGGCATTTTCGGCGAATTTTCGGCTGAAAAATTATTTCACGGGTTTTCTATTGAAAATAACGCGAAAAAGGTATATAATAAAGTGTGTATAGCTTTGTTGCCTTCGGGCACAAAAATCGCCGCTAGAACAAATCGGAGGCGAATTGGGTGCAGCGTCACGCTGCTGGAATATTAAAACTATGTCAAATATAAAAGCAATTTTGAAATTTTTCCTAAATCACCTCAAGCATATCGACAAAATTCTGCCGATAATCTGCATTTCGTTAACCGCGTTCGATATTTTTCTCGTGAACTCGATGTTCCAAACGGGGGTTGTGGACAGCGAATCCGTTGTGACAACGCAGCTCACCGCGGCAATTCTCGGTATCGCGATTGCGGCGATAATCAGCTTCATAGACTACAAATTCATCTCGAAGATGTGGTTTATTTACGCGCCGATTGCCGTGACTTTGCAGCTTCTGCTGTTCACGCCGCTCGGTCGGCACCGCGACGACGATATCGCTTGGCTGGACTTCGGTTTCTTCAACATTCAGCCGTCCGAGATACTCAAATTCGTGTTCATCATCACGCTTGCCACACACATCTCAAAGCTCGGCGACAAGCTGAACTCCCCGAAGCATTTCCTGCTGGTCTGCGTACACGGGCTGTTCCCCGTGGGACTGATTTTGATACAAGGCGACGCCGGCTCGGCGCTGGTTTTCCTGTTCATTTTCGTATGTATGCTGTTTATGGGCGGGATTTCGTGGAAGTATATCGTGGGCGCGGTTGTGATAACGCCGCCGATTTTGCTGGTTGTGTGGAATTTCGTGATGCAGGAACACCACCGGCAGCGCTTCCTTATCCTCTTCGACAAGCAAATGCAGGAAGAGGAACGGCTCAACTTCTATATGCAGCAGTACAACGGTACAATTGCGCTCGGCTCGGGGCAGCTCACGGGGCTTGGCTTCGAGGACACCTCAAACTACACCTACACCCCCGAAATGTATAACGACTTTGTGTTCTCGTACATCGGAATGACGCTCGGATTTATCGGGTGCATGGCGGTTGTGATTGCGCTTGCGCTGCTTTGCCTGAAGCTCCTGTCCAACGCCTCGGGTGCGTCCGACCCGCTCGGAAAGCTGATTTGCGTGGGAGTTTTCGCGATGGTGTTCTTCCACTGCGTGGTCAATATCGGAATGGTGCTTTCGGTTGTTCCCGTTATCGGCATACCGCTCCCGTTCATCAGCACGGGCGGCACGGCGATGATTATGATGCACGCGTGTATGGGGCTTGTCCTGAGCGTTTCCGCGCATAAGGAAAAAGCAAAGCACATGTTCTACACGGAAAAAGATTAAGTCCGTTTTGGATTGAAAGGAAAATATATGAAACCTGCCGTAAAAAAAATCGATGAAATTTACTCGGCGAATACTCTCGAAGCGCAGAAAATGCGTTACCGTACCGCAGAATGCGGCTTCGCGGAGCATTTCGGCACTCTCGGCGCGCACCGTTTCTTCTCGGCGCCGGGGCGCGTGGAAATCTGCGGAAATCACACAACCGACGCTTGCGGAAAAGCGTTTGCCGCGAGCATTGACCTTGACACAATCGCTGTCGCAGAGCCGACTGACGATGGCTTTATCACGATAAAGTCAGAGGGTTTCCCCGAAGAAAAAATCAGCATCGACGACCTCGATATGAAAGAGGAGGAGAAGCTCACCTCGGCGGCGCTGATACGCGGCGCGCTGAAGGGGTTCAAGCGAAACGGCTACAACATCGGCGGCTTCAAGGCTTACACAACTTCCAAAATTATCCAGAACTGCGGTCTTGGAAGCTCGGCGGCTTTTGAGATTTTGATTGGCACGATTATTACACATCTGTTCAACAACGGGCAGATTCGTCCCGCGACTCTTGCTCAGATTGCGCGATTTGCCGAGAACGAGTATTTCGGGAAACCCTCGGGGCTTATCGACCAGGTTTCCTGCGCAGTCGGGGGATTTGTCGCGATTGACTTCAAGGACGAGGATATGCCAATTATCGAGGAAATCCGCTCTGATTTCAGTCAATACAATCACGCTCTTTGCATCGTCAACACGGGCGGAAAGTACGGCGATTTCTCGAAGGAATACGCCGAAATTCAAGCCGAGATGAAAGAAATCGCCGACTATTTCGACTGCAGCAGCCTGCGCCAGCTCGCCATCGAGGATATTACGCTGAATTTGAAGGATTTGCGCGACAAATTCGGTGACCGCGCGGTTTTGCGCTCGATTCACTTTTTCCGCGAAAACGAGCGCGTGGAGAAAATCGTCCACGCGCTGAAAAATGAAAATTTCGATGGTTTTCTGTCGTCCGTGAGAGAAAGCGGCGACTCGTCGTTCAAATATTTGCAGAACATCTACACGCCGACTGATGTCCGCCATCAGCCGCTCAGCATTGCCCTCAACATCGCCGAGGGCGTTCTTCACCGCAAGGGCGCCTGCCGCGTTCACGGCTCGGGTTATTTCGGTTCAATGCAGGCGTTCGTGCCGCTCGAGGATTTGCAGCAGTTCAAGATGAGAATGGAAAAAATCTTCGGCGTGAACTCCTGTCACGTTCTCTCCGTGAGAAGCGCGGGAAGCTGCGAGGTTTTGCTCGGTTAATCGGCGACCTCAAACTCGCTCATCTGCTTGATTAAAACTACGTCAACCAGCGCGTCCAGCAGAACGCCGTTTTCCGTGTACTCCTCGGAGAAAATCTTGCCGTTCTCACGGATTTGCGCCGAAAGCCCCGCCTTGTCGTAGGGCAAAAGCAGCTTCATTCGCTTTGAGGTCTGCGGGAGATTTTTGGAAATTACCCGCAGAAGCTCGTCAATTCCCTCGTTTTTCTTCGCGGAAATCTTCACGGTTTTTTCGTCTGTCGGTATATTTTCGGTGATTTTATCGCATTTGTTTAAAATCGTCACCACGGGAATTTCCGAAGCGCCAAGCTCCGCGAGTGTTTTCAGCGTAACCTCGGCTTTTTCGGCAATTTCGCTGTCGGACGCGTCGCAGACGTGCAGGATTATATCGGCAGAAGCCGCCTCCTCAAGCGTTGATTTGAACGCTTCGACAAGATTGTGCGGGAGTCTGCGGATAAGCCCGACCGTGTCCACGAGCAGCAAATTTCGTCCGTCGGGAAGCTCGATTGCACGCGAGGTCGGGTCAAGCGTCGCGAAAAGCTTGTCCTCGGCGAGAACACCCGCGTCCGTGAGCAAATTCAGCAGAGTTGACTTTCCCGCGTTCGTATAGCCGACAATCGCGCCGACCTGAACGTTGTCCTTCTTGCGGCGACCGCGCGAAAAACCGCGCCGCTGCTCGAGTTCCTTGAGCTCGTCGGACAGCTTGTCAATCCGTCTGCGGATATGACGGCGGTCTGTTTCAAGCTGCGTTTCACCGGGACCGCGCGTTCCGATACCGCCGCCCAAGCGGGACAAGCTCGTGCCGATGCCCATAAGCCGCGGCAGACGGTAGCGAAGCTGCGCGAGTTCGACTTGCAGCTTACCCTCCGCGGAAACCGCTCTTCCCGCGAAAATATCGAGAATGAGCATCGTTCTGTCGATAACGCGGACGTCCGTTTCCTCTTCGATATTGCGGATTTGCGAGGCGGTTAGCTCGCAGTCAAAAATCAGCAGGTTTGCGCCGAGCTTCTCGCAAAGCTCCTTAACCTCGGCGAGTTTTCCCTCACCGATAACGGTCGCCGCGCAGTAAGCGTCGCGCTTTTGCACAACGCGCGCGAGTTCCTCGGCACCCGCTGTTTTCGCAAGCTCCGAAAGCTCGTCAAGCGACGCCTCGACGTCAAATTCACCGGTATCGGCGCTTACTAAAATAACTTTTTCTTCCTTCATAAAATCCTCCTTTTTACCGGTTTCCGGTAACGGCGGAAACGCTTGCTCCTTGTGAGAAAAAGGAGCGCTCCTAATAAACACACTTGAAGTTATTATATCACATAATTTTCTTCTTGTCAATAAATTTCAGAACAACCAAAGTTGTTTTGAAGAAAGGCTGAATTATGAAATTCAAAAGATACGACGTTTTAATCGTCGGAACAGGCATTTCGGGCATTTACGCTGCGCTCAATCTTGACAGCAAGCTGAAAATCCTTATGCTGAGCAAGCGCGAGCTCACCTTGTGCAACTCGGCTCTCGCGCAGGGCGGCGTGGCGGCTGTTATGGACAGCAAAAACGATGATTTCGAGCTGCACATCAAGGACACGCTTATCGCGGGGCAGTACAAGAACAATCTCGATAACGTGAAAATTCTCGTTGAGCAAGGTCCGCGCGATGTGGAACGCTTGGTCGAGAAGTACGGCGTGGATTTCGACAAAAACGAGGACGGCTCGCTCGCGTTAACGCTCGAGGGCGGTCACTCGCGCCGCAGAATTGCCCACCACAAGGACACCACGGGAAAGGAAATCGAAACAAATCTTATCGGGCAGGTTTCGAAGCTCGAGAATGTTTCCGTTATCAACAACTCCGTGCTCTGCCGTTTGGAGAAAAAGGACGGAATTTTCTTCGCGGACGTTATTACAACCGATAATAATCAGCACGAATATTACTGCGCGGATAATGTTATTCTCGCGACAGGCGGTATCGGGCGCGTCTACAATTACACCACAAACTCCGCGATTGCCACGGGTGACGGAATTCAGCTTGCCTACAACCTCGGCGCGGAAATCAAAAATCTGAGCTACGTTCAGTTTCACCCGACAGCCTTTGCCGACAGGAAAGAACGCGAGTGCTTTCTGATATCCGAGGCAGTGCGCGGCGAGGGCGCTTACCTGCTCAACTGCAACAAGGAGCGCTTTATGCCGAACTACGAGCCGGAGCGCAAGGAGCTTGCCCCGCGCGACGTTGTGTCGAAGTGCATTATGGAGGAGCAGAAGAAAACCGGCTCGGACGAGTTCTGGCTTGACATTTCGTATAAGGACGCGGATTTCATCAAAAACCACTTCCCGATGATTTACGAAAACGTGCTCAAAAAGGGCTACGATATGACCAAAGAGCCGATTCCGATTTACCCCTGCCAGCACTATCTGATGGGCGGCATCAACGTTGACGGAAAGGGCGCGACAAATATCGCAGGGCTGTACGCCGCGGGCGAGTGCTCCCATACGGGCGTTCACGGGAAAAACCGTCTTGCGTCAAACTCGCTGCTCGAGGCGCTTGTTTTCTCGCGTTTAATCGCCGAGGACATCAACGCGCATTTCACTCCCGACAACAGAGCCGAAATCGACTACCCGATGAGCTCGCCCGACGGAAAACCGCTCCCCAAGGGCATCAAAACCGAGGTTCGCGATATTATGCAGAAGGCGTACTTTGTGTTCCCCGATTACGACGAGGCTGAGAAAGGCTTCAAGCGCGTTTCCGAGCTGAAGGAAATGCTGGACAACGGCGGTTTCGAGGTGAACGCGGATTTTTTGGAAACGAAGTCGCTGGTGACGGTCGCGTACATAATTCTCAAAGAAATTCTTGAAAGGAAGGACGAGCAATGATTCTTCTCCCCTTTTACATCGACGATTTGATTAAAACCGCGCTCTCCGAGGACATCAACTACATCGACAGCACGGCGGATTTGCTGATTGACGACAACGATATCTCCGAGGCTTATTTTGTGGCAAAGGACGACGGAATACTCGCGGGAATTGAGGTTGCGCTGAGAGTTTTCACGATTTTGGACCCGGAGCTTAAAATCGAGCTGCTCAAAAAGGACGGCGACAAGGTTAAAAACGGCGATATTATCGCGAATTTCAGCGGTCACACGCGCCTTATGCTCAAAGCCGAGCGCACCTCGCTCAACATTTTGCAGCATATGAGCGGAATTGCGACTTATACTAATAAGTGCGTTGAAGCGGTTTCGGGAACGAAGGCTTCGATTACCGACACTCGCAAAACGCTCCCGGGACTGCGCGCGCTTCAGAAGTACTCGGTAACGGTCGGCGGCGGCAAAAATCACCGCTATAATCTCACGGACGCGGCAATGCTCAAGGACAACCACATCGACGCTTATGGCGGAATTACGGCGGCGGTTGAGGCGCTGCGGAAAAAAGCGGGTCATATGCTCCAGATTGAGGTGGAAACGCGCAATCTTGACGAGGTGAAAGAAGCGGTTGCGTGCGGCGTGAACGTGATAATGCTCGACAATATGACCAACGCGCAGATGAAAGAAGCGGTTGAGTTTATAGCTGGAAGAGCGAAAACCGAGGCTTCGGGCAACGTCACGCTGGACAATATCCGCGAAAAAGCCGAAACAGGCGTTGATATAATCAGTCTTGGCGCGCTTACTCACAGCGTGAAGGCATTTGATATTTCGATGAAATGGAGGAAAAAATAATGGAAGAAATTCAGTACAGATACGACACGCAGCTTTTGATTGACGGGCAGGACTTGGACGAGGACATCATCGACGAGTATATCCGCGAGCATTTCGAAGGCGACAGCCTGCTTGTGGTTGCGGACGATGACGTGGCAAAGCTGCACTTCCACACAAACGAGCCGTGGAAAATTCTGGAATACTGCCGCTCGCTCGGTGAAATTTACGATATCGTTGTGGAAGATATGGTGCGTCAGGCGCGCGGGGACAAGGGTTAAAGGTATCACTCTCGCACAATTTGTTGTTCGGATACACCTTTAGATACAAGATATAGTGCGCGTTTACGGAAAAATTTAGCGTTTATCACAAAATATTGTCCCAAATATTGTACAAAATCACAATTGACTTGTACAAGATATTGTGTTATACTAAGAGTACACTGCAATGCGGGTACAAAATATAGGGGTGATAAAGATGATTGACGTGAATGTTACAGGCGGAAAATTAAGCCAGGACGAGATTAATTATTACATTGAGGCTGCGGGAGCGCAGTATCCCGACAAGCACCTCAGAGCAATAGATTTGGAGCTTGACGGGGATTTTGTGAACGTGAAATACCATTTCGCGGACGTTCCTTTCCAGCGTATAAGAAGAATTACCGGCTATCTTGTCGGCACTCTCGACCGCTTCAACAACGCAAAGCGCGCCGAGGAAAAGAACCGTGTTAAGCACACAATGCAGCAATAATGAACAAACCGCCGAGCGATTTCGGCGGTTTATTTTTGGCGAAAATCATACTTGATTGCTGGGTTATTTTGGCAACAGATGTGGTTTATCGTGAGCCTAATTCGGCAGGTTATCGGCGGTTTTGTCCGAGCCTATTTCACCCGCAAGCTCAAATCCCTTCTTCGCGGCAATCACGGCGATTATCTCGTTAATCACCGCAGCCGCCGCGATTGTCCCGCGAATAATCTGAGTACACTCGTCGGCGGCTCCCGAGAGCGTTGACACGGCAATCCCCGTGAACACCAGCGACACGCCCGAGTGCGGAAGCAGCGTCAAACCAAGATATTTCTGCACATTTTTGTCCAGCCCCGTTGCCTTTGCGCCAAGCCGCGCGCCGAAGTATTTCCCCGCCGCTCGAACCACGATATAGATGAACGTGTAAATTCCCGCGCCAAAAATTGCCCGATAATCCAGCGGTGCCCCAAGATTTAGTATAACAACAATCATCGCTACACCAAGTATCGGGTTGAACGCTTTCGTGATTTTCTGGAGCTGCTCGGCGGTAATCATATTCGCAAACGCCGCCGAGAACGCCATTCCCATCAGCATAAAATTCAGCACGGGCGATGGCATCAGGTGATTGTTGCACAAAATACCGGCTGCGGTTGTCGCAAAAACGCCGACCATAATAAAAACAACCGCGAGTTTTTCATTTTTGCACTTTTTGAGCAAAAATCCCGTCAGAATGCCAACCGCCGCGCCTATTACCAGCGGAAGAAAAATCATCACGGGTATCATATACAGCTCCATCGCGCCGCCCGAAACCTGCCGCGCGACGATTGAAATCACAGTGAAAAACACCGCGACTCCCACGATATCGTCCAGCGCCGCCATCGGAATAAGCGTTTTTGTGAGCGCGCCTTTGGTTTTGAACTCGTTGACAATCGAGAGCGCGGGCGCGGGCGCGGTTGCCAGGGCAATTCCGCCGAAGATGAACGCGAGATAAATCGGCACTCCCGTGAAATAAAACACAATCCCGAACACCAGCGTCACCAGCGCGAAAGTGCCGAGGGACTGCGTGAGCGTGGTGAGAATAAGCGCTTTTCCGTAGCTCTTTATTTTCCCGAAAACCAGCTCCGTGCCTATCATTATGCCAACCACGCACTCAAGAATGTGTATCACCGTTTCGTACCACGAAGCGTCCACAAGCTCCTGCGATATCAGTCCGAACGCGTACGGTCCGACCGCAATTCCCGTGATTAGCCAGCCCAAAATCGCCGGCAGCCGCAGCTTGCTTATCAGCTTTCCGACGACAAACGCGATTGCGACTGCCGCCAGCCATTTCAAGATGTCCATCGTCAATCCCCCTTCAAAACGCCGCGGAGCATAAACTCAAAAATCCGCGGCAGCTCGCGCTCGTGCAGCTCAAACAAATCATCGGGCTTGCTGCTGTCAAATTTTGGATTTGTGCAGTACCAGTTGAACATATCCTGCATTAACGTGAGGTATTTCAGCGCGCTCTCCTCGGTTATTCCATCGCGAAGGCACGCGTTTTCCAGAATTTTGGAAATCCACTCGGCGTTCATTTGGTCATATTGTGCGCGGATTTCCGCGATTTTTTCAAGGTGCTTTTTCGGCGGGTTGATAAGCGCCTCGAGCACCATTGCAGCCGCCGCGCGTTTTTCACGAAAAAGGCAGATGCGCTTGTTGAAATAGACCGAGTAATCGGTGATGCTTTCGGGGCAGGCAAGAGCGGCGGTTATCTCGTCAAAGCACACGCTCAGGCACTCAAGATAAAGCTCGTCCTTTGTGGCAAAGTTGTGGTAAATCAGACCTTTGGCAATCCCCGAGGCGCTTATGCTGTTGATATTCGCCTTTTCGTAGCCGTTTGCGCCAAACTCGGCAATCCCCGCGTCAATGATTTTCTGCCTTGTGAGCTTGGTTTTCTCTTCTTGTTTCACTTTATCACCTCGTTTATTGACTTACAGGTCTATTATATAACTTTTAGACTTGAAAGTCAATAATTTTCACCAAAAAATCACCAAAATTCCCGTTATTAAAAGGGATTTGTCTGATGAAACAGCAGCGCGAGTTCTCGGGAAACTTTTGTATTGTTGAACAAGAAAAATTGTGCAAAAAATTTACAAAATATGGAAAAACACTTGTTTAAACCGGCTTTAATTAGCAGCTTTTAACAATATTGGAAGAAGATGTATTGTTATAAATACTGCTGTTAACAAAAGATAAAAATTATGTGAAACTATTGACTTTTGAACACATTTGTGATAAAATTTAATTGTAAAAAAAAAAAACCAAGGAGGTTACATCATTATGAAATATGTTTGTCCCGTATGCGGCTATGTTTATGTAGGAGAAAATCCCCCCGAGAAGTGCCCCCAGTGCGGCGTTCCCGGAAGCAAGTTCAAGGCAACCGAGGAGACCGACAAGCTCGTTTTCGCTTGTGAGCACGAAATCGGTATAACCGACGGCGTTCCCGAGGAAATCGTAGAAGGTCTGCGCGCTAACTTCACCGGCGAGTGCACCGAGGTTGGTATGTATCTTGCAATGGCAAGAGCTGCTCACCGCGAGGGTTATCCCGAGGTTGGTCTTTACTACGAGAAGGCTGCTTGGGAAGAGGCTGAGCATGCAGCAAAGTTTGCCGAGATGCTCGGCGAGGTTGTTTCCGCGTCCACCAAGGAGAACCTCACAAAGCGCGTTGCTGCTGAGCACGGCGCTACCGAGGGTAAGCTCGACCTTGCAAAGAAGGCAAAGGCTGCAAATCTCGACGCTATTCACGACACCGTTCACGAAATGGCTAAGGACGAGGCTCGTCACGGCAAGGCTTTCGAGGGCTTGCTGAACAGATACTTCAAGTAATCGAGAGGAGTTTTGGTTATGGAAAAGCACGTTTGCCCCTGCGGCTATGTTTACGACCCTGCGAAGGGTGACCCCGACGGCGGAATTGCTCCCGGCACTAAGTGGGAAGATATCCCCGATGACTGGACTTGCCCCGTTTGCGGTCTTGGCAAGGACGCATTTGAGGTTGTTTAAGTTTAATTGAACAGCAAAAGGCGGTTTCCGTGAGGGAACCGCTTTTTTTTGCGCCCCTGCCCTGTCGGAGTTGTAAATTCCATTATAAATCCACTTTGAAACAAATCATTTCACAAAGCAACTTGTAAACCAAAAGCTTGTAAATGTTTTCAATCATATTATACACGACTTTTAACCAGATTTCAATACCTTTTGAGCATTTTTTTACAAAACAGCAACATTTTTATACATCTTTTCAGCAAGCTACATTCCCTTTTGCCGCACTGTTCTTTGAGCAACGCAGCATTTTCTGTTTACGCAATATATGTACCATTATAACGACATATAAATAGCCAAGATAAGTTATAATATAATCACAAGGTAAGGGAAACACCCAAAACCACAAAATCAAATCAAAAGGAGAAAATGAAAATGGCAAACATTATTATCAACGAAAGAAACAAGGCACTTGAAATCACAAAGAAGTTCGCAGCAGCGGCTTCCCGCTTCGGCTCTGAGGAGTATATGGGCAATAACAAAAGGAAAAATACGACAAGTTTTCTGGCGCAGGGCACAATCCTCGCGGCGG
>SFLN01000178.1 GCA_004554555.1 [Eubacterium] saphenum
TGTGAGCAAGCGGCGCGCAGTGCAGTCCCCCGCGCATATAAAATCCGTGCGACGAGAGCATTTCCGCGCCCTCTGCCGAGCTTAATCCGTCAATGTTGAACGAAACCACCGGTGAATAACTCAGATAATTTTCGGGGGTGATTTCATTGTACAAGCGGATTTTCTTCAGCCGCTTCGCGCCCTCGCAGAACCGCTCGCAGAGCCGGATTTCGTGCTTGTAAACCGAGTCGAGCCCCTTGTTTTTCACGAACTCAACGCCCGCTCCGAGCGCGATTATCGCGGCAGTGTTAAGCGTTCCGCTTTCAAAACGGTCGGGTGTAAAATCGGGCTGTACAAGGCTTTCCGAAGCGCTTCCCGTGCCGCCCTCGATTATCGTCCGCAGCGGGAATTTGCCGTCCGTGAGCATAAGCCCCGTCCCCATCGGCCCGTAAAGCCCCTTGTGTCCCGCCGCGCAGAGTATGTTTATCCCGTCGCCGATGCTCAGCGGGAACACGCCCCCGCCCTGCGCCGCGTCCACGATAAAGCAGATGTTTTTCCTTTTACAAAGCGCCGCGAGCGCCTTTATCGGATTTCGCAGACCGATGACGTTTGACGCGGCGGTGCAGACAAGCGCCACAGTTGCCGGTGTAATCGCGCGCTCCGCGTTGTACACCGTCTGCTCCTCGTCAGCGGTTGTTTCAAAAATTGTCGCGCTCCCGCCGAACTCGCGCGCCGCCGTGTAGACGGGCCGCGAAACAGCGTTGTGCTCGATGTCGCTCATCACGAAGTGACAGCCGCGCCGCGCTACGCCTTTTATCGCGAAATTCAGCGCGGTTGTGCAGTTTAGCGTGAAAACGGTGTTCTCCGCGTCTGCACCAAAAAAGTCCGCGCAGATTTCGCGGCTTTTGTAGACAGCCTCGGCGGTTTTCACCGAAAAAGCGTGCCCCGAGCGCCCCGGGTTTGCGCCGTAAGCGCTCATTGCACGCTGCCAGAGCCGATATACCGACTGCGGCTTGGGGTAAGTCGTGGCGGCGTTGTCAAGATAAATCACAGGAAATACCGATTTCGCGCAGCAGAGCGCAAACCTCTGCTTTTTCGGCGCGACTGTTCGCAAAACGCAGCGCAAACACGCAGCCGCGTCCTTTGTTCACGTTTCGTTCAACAACACAGCGTATCCCGCGCTTCTGCAAAAAAGAACGCGCTTTTTGCGCTGCTGTAAACGATTGCATTTGTATAGTAAAGTTCATAAAATTCTCCTTTGTGTATTAATTCGAGAGCTTTTCCTCTCAAAATCGTGAAAGTTCACCTCTCGCGATATGTCCAAAAATACGGCTTAACCGCTCTGATTCATTATATGCGCGGGAATTTTCGGTGACACAAAAAAGAATTTTCGCAAAAATTTTATTTTTTTTCAAAAAAGTACTTGACAAATTTCGATTGTCGTGGTATAATAATCTAGTTGAATGTGGCGGCATAGCTCAGTTGGCTAGAGCACTTGGTTCATACCCAGGGTGTCATTGGTTCGAATCCGATTGCCGCTACCATCGGCCCGTTGGTCAAGAGGTTAAGACATCGCCCTTTCACGGCGGAATCATGGGTTCAATTCCCGTACGGGTCACCACCACACGAAGCTCGTTCTTTGGCTCTGTTGAGCCATTGAGCGAGTTTTCTTTTTGCCCGTTTTTGGGGTTTGTCCTTTGTCTGTCCTTTATTGATTTTGAAGCCACAACAAGATAGATCAACTTGCCTCTTTGTCCTGCTCCGTTTTCTTGGAAAAATCCAGAGCCGCGGCAATGGCTTCGCTCGTTCTCGTTTGCGCCTGCTGAAAGACGTGGCAGTAGATGTTGGTAGTCGTTCCGACGCACGAATGGCCTAATGCTCTCGAAACAGCAGCCACGTCAACGCCCGCATTGATAAGGACCGAGGCGTTGAAATGCCTCAAACTGTGAATATCACAAAAACGAAGGCCGTTTTTCTCACAAAAATCGTCCTTAAACCAGCCGTAGGGCGTCTGAGGGTTCATAGGCTCGCCGTTCAACTTGACGAATAAGCGTCCGTTTCCGTTCCATTTATCTCCAAGTGCGGCTACCCATTCTTCCTGCTCTTCCTTGTATTTGCGCAGCAGGTCCATCACGATGGGCGGGAACTTCAGAGAACGCTTCGACTTCTTTGTCTTGGTCGTGTCGGTGTAAATGCCTCTCTCCTTTGTGTAGTTTGAGGTGCGCTTGACGGTTATAACGCCATTCGTCCAGTCGATATCTTTCCAC
>SFLN01000054.1 GCA_004554555.1 [Eubacterium] saphenum
CGATTTCTTGGGTTTTGCCGAGGTCTTCTTCCTCAAAATCTTCGTTTTTTTCGTTTTCGTTAAAATTTTCGTCCATTATTTACCGTCTTTCTGTTAAAAAAAGTATAATCGGCTCTTACATCATGCGGTTCTGCGGGAACTTCCCGCTTGAAAGAATCATAGCAGATTATCGCGGAAACTCCAGTGAAATTCCGCAGAAACCTGTCGTAATAACCCTTTCCGTAGCCCAGCCTAAGCCCCTCCCCATCGGCACAAAGCGCGGGGATAATGCAAAGCGTGTTTTTATCGGGCTTTGCGGGGTGATTTTGAGGCGGCTCGTCGATATTGTATCGTCCCTTGTGCAGCTCGTCCGTGCTGTTGATGAAGAAAAACTCAAGCTCCTCATCACCGCTCACGGGCAGCGCAATGGGAATTTTCCTCGCAAGGCAGTATTCAATCAGTTTTCTCGTATCAACCTCGATTTCGGTTGACGCGTATGTGAAAACCGCTCCCGCCTTATCGACAAGCGGTTTGAGCTGCTCAAAGATATCCGCGTCCGCAAGAGCTTTTTCGCTTAAATCCATTGCTTTTCGGCGGTTTATCAGCTCTTTTCGCAGAGCCTTTTTCAGTTCTCGCATTGAATTGTATCGTGAATTGTCTTGGCAACTTCCTCGCCTTTAAGAACGCGGACAAGCTCCAGACCAAACTCCACGGAAACACCCGCGCCCGCTGCTGTTGTGAAAATACCGTCGGTGACAACGTTTTTCTCGGCAATCTCGGCGCCCTCGAGATATTTCCGATAATCGGGATAAGCGGTCGCTTTTTTGCCCTTGAGCAGACCTTTCTTGCCCAAAATAGACGGCGCAGCGCAGATTGCCCCGATGGGAATGTTGTTCTTAACGCAGTAGTCTATGCTTGCCTGCACAACAGGATTTTTTTCAAGGTTCATCGTGCCGTAGGTTCCGCCGGGCAGAACAATCATTTCAAGCCGCTCGTCAAGCTCAACCTGCAAATCGGTCATATCGCACAAAACCAAAATCCCGTGAGAGCTTTTCGCGCTGTCGTTGGTCAAGCCAACCGTTACCACATCGCATTTCGCACGGCGCAGCATATCGATAGGCGCGATTGCCTCCGTTTCCTCAAAGCCCTCAGCCAAAAATACATAAATCATAGAAATTACCTCCGTGTTACACAAAATTTTTCTTCCATAAAAGCGGGATAATACGACAGCTTTGCTTTTCGGAGATTTTCCGAACCAGCGTCGTCCTCGCGGTTTATATAGGTGAATTTCCCGCCGAGCGAATTTACAAGCTCTCGGTTAATCGCAGCGTAAGCACCCTGATACTTTCGGCTTGCTTTTTCGACGTGAACGACAAAACAGTTTTCCGCCGAGCGTTCACCGAAAGCAAACGCCTCGCAAACACCGTCCACGCGCACCAAACCGCCGTAATAACCGAGCTCTTCGTAATGCTCAAAGCTCTGATGAACAACAATCTGCTCCTCCAGCTTGCCTTTATCGTCAACGTCAAGATTTTCCTCGCACCAGCGCTCGTTTAACTCGGCACACTCGGCGAGATTATCGGCGGTTATCGGCTCGAAGCTCCAGTTGTTCTCGTAAAAGCGGTTGAGGTGATTGCGCTTCGCGTGGTACTTTTTGCCTTTTAAATCAGCAAGGTCGTCCGCAAGATAAACGTAATCGTAAAAGTCCCGCATCGGCTCGGCTGTGTAATCGGGAAAAAGCGCCGTTATTTCAGCGGATTTCTCCTTGTTAGCCAAAAGCCTCGGTTTTAAGCCGTTTTCCCGACAATACTCCGCTATAAGTCCAACCGCGCGCTCAACGTTTCCCGCGCCCGCAGGATACAGAAAACGTGTATCATCGCCGTCAAGCTGCTTCACGAAATAAAAGTCCTCGAAAAAACAAACCTCAACCTTATAAACATCACGCCAGACAAAATTGTTTCCAAAGGTATATTCGCAGCCGCGAAAGCCGGATTTCTCCAAAAGCTCACGGGCGCGGTTTTTGTCGGATAACTCAATTCTCCGAAACTTTAGTTCACACATTAAATATCGTCCTTAAATGCTCGCAGATTTTCAAATATATATCTTCAATAGCCAGCGGCAAGCCGTTTTCCGAGCAATTCACAACAATCCACGAATAAATATCCGCGCAGTACAATGCACATTCGCGGCATTTGTTCAAAAACTCGATATTGCTCTCGTGAATGTCCTTTTTGCTCTCGTCGCCGTTATAACGCGCGCTGAGCAGCTTTTGCGAAACCTCCGTCGGCATATCCAGAAAAATCACCGCGTCGGGCTCGGGAAGCCCCAGCTTGTTGTACTCGAAGTCAAACAGCCAATTCAAGTAATCGCCGTACTCCCTCGGGGGCATTTTGGAAAGCTGATAAATCGCGTTTGAGGTTGTGTAACGCCCCGCGATAATTGTACCGCCGCTCTCGTAAAATTCTTTCCAATCGGTGACATAGCTCACATATCGGTCAACCGCATAAAGCGTTGACGCGGAATAACCGCCGTTTCTGCCCTCGCACGGAATTATACCTTTGAGGTAGCACTCAACCAGCTGCCCGCTGAGCGTCGCATAGTTTGGAAAACTAATTGCACGGCATTTCACGCCCGATTGCGCAAGAAAACTTGCCGCAAGGTCAAGCTGAGTTGATTTTCCGCAGCCGTCCAGACCGTCAAGCACTATCAATTTTCCCTTTCTCATAACGCACCGCCTTATTTTTAAATACACACATATATTGTACCACATATTTATAATTTAGTCAATATCTATACATTAAATTTCTTCAAATAAACAAAAAATTCCCCGAAACTAATCGGGGATTATTTTCTTAAACAGCACTTTTTGCCCTCGGGAACAAATCCGATTTTCTCGTAAAACCCGAGCAGCTTATCCTCGCAAAGGACAAAAACCTCGCTTTCGTGCAATTCCGCGCAAACCGCCGAAATAAGCCGCCTCGCGCAGCCTTTGCCGCGTTTTTCGGGGAGCGTCGCCACTTGTGAGAGAAGCGCCTCGCCGTTTAGGTTGTACTGAACCGCAAGCGCCGCGCCGTCCAGCCCGTAAAGCCGCGATACACCGTGCCTTACGCGGTGCGACATATCAAGATACCACGGCTCAAATTCAAAACCGAAGCCCGTCTTAATTATCCGATAAGCGTCGGCGGGCGTAAGAATTTCAAGCTCGTTTTTCTCGGGAATGCCGAAGAACCGCATTAAATTCACGCTTTCCCGCTTTACATCAAGCTGCTTTGCTAAAATTTTCCCAAGATACTCCGAACAGAAAATCTCCGAAAAACCGCTGAAATTGAGGAACTCCGCCAACTCATCAGCATCGATTTCACCAAAATCGCTTATCACAAAATCCCCGTTAAGCTGCGCCAGAACAACGTTTTCTCCCGTAAAAAAGCGACAGAAATCGTAATTTGTCCCGTAAGCAAGCAAAAGCGAGCGGATTTTCTGCGCCTCAACTCCCGTTTCGGGGAGATTTTTCAGCTCCTCGGGGCTTTTCGCGCTCTTAATCATAGCTCAGCCGCAGCGGAAAGCATCTTCTCCGCAAGCGCCTTCACCGCCGCAAAATCGCTTTCCTTTATCACGCAGGACGGCGAGTGCAAATATCTGCACGGAACCGAAATCGCACAAGTGCGTATACCGCCGTGAGCAATGTGGATTGAACGGCTGTCGTTTCCGCCGGCAATCAGGGTTTTCGTCTGCGCGGGAATGTTGTTCTCGGAAGCGGTTTTCATTGCCAGATTGTACAGCTCGTGGTCGTAAATCGTGCCGTTGTCCATATACGAAACAACCGCGCCCTTTCCCAGCTCGCAAACCTTTTTCGCGCCCGAAACTCCCGCGATATCACACGCTGTCGTCGATTCAAGCACAAAAGCAATATCCGGCGCAACCACAAATGCCGCCGCACCCGCGCCGCGCGTTCCGATTTCCTCTTGAACGGTGAAAACGTACCAAGCGTCATACTCGGGTTCACCGCAAATCATATCCATCATAATAAGGCAGCCCGCGCGGTCATCGATTGCCTTGCCCTTGACAAAACCGTCGCCGAATGTGAAAAAGTCATCGTCAAAATAAGCGTAGCTGCCAAGAGTCGCGTACTTTTCCGCTTTCTCACGGGAACTTGCGCCGATATCGATATAAAGCTCCTTGATTTCGGGAAGATTTTTCCGCTCCTCCGCAGACTGCTGGTGAACAGCCTTTGTCCCGATAACCCCCGAAGCGCCGCTCTCCAAGCGCACTCCACGTCCAACAACAACCGACGGATTTATCCCGCCGACCTCGCCGAAGCTCAGAAAACCGTCCTCGTCGATGTGGGTTATCATAAACCCAACCTCGTCCATATGCGCCGAGAACATAATCTTGTTTTTGGGGCGCTTTTTGCCCTTTTTAAACACAATCAAATTCCCGAGGTTGTCCGTGTAAAGTTCATCGGGAGAAACCCTAGACTTAATATAATCGCGGATATACGCGCGAACTCTGCTTTCATCGCCCGAAGCGCCGTTGATAAGGCATAAATTCTTCAAATCGTTCATTCGCAGCCTCCCGCATATTCGCAAATCAGCCGTGCCGTGGCTTCGATATCGATTAAATCAACCGTTTCCACGGGAGTGTGCATATATCTGATAGGAAAGGACAGCGTGCAGCACTTCACGCCTTTTCCGCTTATTCCGATAGCGTCCGCGTTTGTTCCCGTGGACTCGGGCATTATCTCGCGTGTGAAAGGAATATCCGCGCGCTTGGCTATTTCGCAGAGCTTGTTCGACATTTCCTTGTCGAGAGCCGCCGAAAAGCCTATCATAACGCCGCTTCCGAGAATCGCGGTATCTTTCGCGGAGCTGTCCGGTGTTCTTCCGAAGGACACGTCAACGGAGATTGCTTCATCGGGCTGAACGGAAAAAGCGGTCATTTTCGCGCCGCGTTCACCGACCTCTTCACCCGAAGAAAAGCTCACGGCGAGATTGTACGCAAGCTTTTTCCCTTTGAGCATATCGAGAGCCGCTAAAATTGCGCAAACTCCGCTTCTGTCGTCAACTGCGGGCGCGGAAATTTTATTGCCCAAAAGCTCACGAAACGCCGAATTTATCGTGATTTTATCACCGAGCGAGATAACCTCCTCGGCTTGTTCCTTTGAAAGACCAACGTCAATCCACACATCGCCGATTTCGGGCACGCCTTTTTCCTTGGAAACGTGCGGCGGGAGCGTTGATACTACTCCCAAAACGTCCTTTTTCCCGTGAACCGTGACCGACTGCGCGAGCAGCGCCTTCATATCGGGCGAGCCGCATTTTCCCACGCCAATAAAGCCGCTCTCATCGATAAAAGTAACGATGAAACCGACTCTGTCAATATGAGCGTCCAGCATAAGCGTTTTCGCAGTGGGATTTGTTGATTTGACAAAGCCCGTGACATTGCCGAAAGCGTCGATTTTCACGTTTTCGGCGTACTCCGAAAGAAGCTCAGCTGCGCGTTTGGACGCAGGAAATTCTTCCCCCGAAACACCCGTTTCGGAGGTAAGCAATTTTAAAGTTGACTTGATATCCAAAATTTCCACCCCGATTACTTCAGAAAATCATTTTTAACGTCGCTCAGCTTAAAATGATACCCTTTGAAATTCATCGCTTCCAGCTTGTACTGTATTAACTCGGGCGGGAGCCCAAGCTGCGCAGACAGCCGTTTAACGCTGTTGCATTCGGACAGCGCCGACAAAATATCATCATCGGATATAAGTATCTCGGACGCAAAAAGATTTGCCTCGCGCTCGGTTTTGTTGTTGGCAAGAAACAGCGTGTTTTCGCGAATTCCGCCGACGGACAGCTTTCGATGAAGCATATCGTGACCCAGCTCGTGAGCGCAGACTACGCCTTTCGTAACCTCGTCAAGCTCTTCGTTTATCACAATGTATCTGCAATTATTCTCAAATATGTAAAAGCCCTTCAAGCTCCCAAGAGTACGAAACCAGACGTTTACTCCCGCGTTTTCCGCAGTTTCAAAGACATCTCGCCCGCCAAATTCCTCGAGAACGCTTTTCGCTCTTTCAAGAATATATTGCATTATTTTTCATTCTGGCTGTTTTTGCGTGCGTCAAAATAAATCTCGTTAAGACAAGCAAGCAGGTTCTCCTTATCCTTATCGGAAAGCGCGTTGCCCGCGAAAAGACCTCTCGACTGCGCAAGGAATTTTGCAGCGTCGGTTGTGCTGCCGCCGTTGCTTGCGATACCGCTGATGAACTTCTCCTCGGTAGTAAGCTCCATATCAATGCTGTCGTCAAGCAGAAACTCCGGAGTAACCTCGAGCTTTGCCGCCATTTTCTCAAGCACGCTCTTGCGCGGCTTGCGGCTTCCCGTCATATAATAAGCAAAAGCGCGGTAGGTTATACCGATGCTCTCGGCAAACTCCACTCTCTTCAAATGACGACGGCTCAGCATTATATCAAGTTTTTCGTTCATCTTCATAATAATTATCCTCCTAAAATATTTTTTTATATTTCTATTATAACAGCAAATTTTCGTTTTGTCAATTACAAAAATAATATTTATTTTTATGCATATTATTCATTGATTTTCAAATAAATATTGAAATTTCGTAAAAATTATTGAATATTTGCTAATTTTATTCATTTTCTTGAATATTTCCACTTGACAAATTGTAAAAAAAGTGTATAATAAAATTAAAATATTTTTAAAAAGGAGTTTTTAACTATGGCAAAAGAAATCAAAAAAGTTGTTCTGGCATATTCCGGAGGACTTGATACCTCTATTATTATCCCGTGGCTGAAGGAAACATATCCCGGCTGCGAGGTTATCTGCGTTGCGGGTAACGTTGGACAGGACGCGGAGATTGAAGGTCTTGAAGAGCGTGCCAAGAAAACCGGCGCTTCCAAGCTGTACATCGAGGACATTCAGGACGAGTTCGTAAACGACTTCGTGTTCCCCACTCTCAAGGCGGGCGCAAAGTACGAGGGTTATCTGCTCGGTACGTCCTTTGCTCGTCCTCCCATTGCAAAGAGAATTGTTGAAATCGCCAAAAAAGAAGGTGCTGACGCAATCTGCCACGGCTGCACCGGCAAGGGCAACGACCAGGTTCGTTTCGAGCTTACAATCAAGGCTCTCGCTCCGAATATGACGATTATCGCTCCTTGGAGAATCTGGAACATCAAGTCCCGCGACCAAGAAATCGACTATGCCGAGGCACACAATGTTCCGATAAAGATTACCCGCGAAACCAACTACTCCAAGGATATGAACCTCTGGCACCTCTCTCACGAGGGACTTGACCTCGAGGACCCTGCAAACGAGCCTCAATATAATAAGGAAGGCTTCCTTGAACTCGGTGTTTCTCCCGAGCAGGCTCCCGACAAGCCCACTTACGTTACCATTCACTTCGAAAAGGGTATCCCCACCGCTCTCAACGGTGAGAAAATGGACGGCGTTAAGCTCATCAAGACCTTGAACAAGCTCGGCGGTGAAAACGGTATCGGTTTGTTCGACGTTGTTGAAAACCGTCTTGTCGGTATGAAGTCGCGCGGCGTTTACGAGACTCCCGGCGGTACTATTCTCTACCACGCTCACGAGGTTCTCGAAACCATCTGCCTTGACAAGGAAACCCAGCACTACAAGTACGGTCTTGCTCAGAAGTACGCTGATTTGGTTTACAACGGTCAGTGGTACACTCCGCTCCGCGAGGCTATGGACGCTTTCGTTGACAAGACGCAGGAAACCGTTACCGGCGATGTTAAGCTCAAGCTCTACAAGGGCAACATCATCAACGCCGGCGTAACCTCTCCCTACACCCTTTACAGCGAGGACTTCGCTTCGTTCGGTGAGGACAACGTTTACGACCAGAAGGACAGCGCAGGCTTTATCAACCTGTTCGGTCTGCCGATTAAGGTTAAGGCGCTTCTTGACGAGAACAGAAAGTAATTATCGATACTTTTGTACGGATTAACCAAAATTACCGCAAGGCGGGATAACTTCCCGCTTTGCGTGTTTTAAGACAGGAGAAAATGCTATGGCAATGTGGGCAGGAAGATTTTCCAAAGAGGTTGACGAGGGCGTAAACGCGTTCAATTCATCAATTTCATTTGACGCGAGAATGTATAAGCAGGATATTGCGGGCAGTATTGCTCACGCGACGATGCTCGGTGAACAGGGCATTATAAGTATGAGCGACAGCCTTGAAATTATCGGCGGTCTTAAAGAAATTCTCAGCGATATCGACAGCGGAAAGCTCGAATTTGACCCAAATGCGGAAGATATTCACATGTTTATCGAAGCGGAGCTTACAAAGCGTATCGGCGACGCAGGAAAGCGTCTTCACACCTCGCGTTCGCGAAACGACCAGGTTGCGCTTGATATCAGGCTTTATCTGCGCGATGAAATCAAGGAAATCCGCGCGCTGATTGTAAAGCTTGCCGAAACGCTCTGCGATATTGCCGAGAAAAACTCCGACGTCATTATGCCGGGCTACACGCACTTGCAGCGCGCTCAGCCCATTACCTTCGGTCACCACATTATGGCTTATGCGCAGATGCTGCTTCGTGATATCGGGCGGCTTGACGATACCTTAAAGAGAATGAACGTAAATCCGCTCGGAAGCTGCGCGCTTGCGGGAACAACCTACAATATTGACCGCGAACGCACCTCTTTCCTGCTCAATATGGACGAACCTATGGCGAACTCGCTTGACGGCGTTTCCGACCGCGATTTCTGTCTGGAGCTTGCTTCGGCGCTTTCAATCTGTATGGTTCACCTGTCGCGTTTCTCCGAGGAGATTATTTTGTGGTGTTCGTGGGAATTTAAGTTCATCGAGCTTGACGACGCGTTTTCAACGGGTTCGAGCATTATGCCGCAGAAGAAAAATCCCGACGTAACCGAGCTTATCCGCGGAAAAACCGCGCGCGTTATCGGCGACAATATGACGCTTCTCACAATGATGAAGGGACTTCCTCTCGCCTACAACAAGGATATGCAGGAGGACAAAGAGGCGATTTTTGACGCGGTTGACAACATCAAGCTCTGCCTTTCAACTTTTATTCCGATGCTGGCAACAATGACGGTTATCAAGGAAAATATGCGAAAAGCCGCCGCAAAGGGCTTTATCAACGCAACAGACTGCGCGGATTACCTTGTTAAAAAGGGTATGCCTTTCAGAACGGCTTATAAGATTACGGGCGGGCTTGTCGCGCTCTGTATTCAAAAAAATACAACTCTCGAAGAACTTCCTCTCGAGGACTACAAACAGCAAAGCGAGCTTTTTGACGAGGAAGTTTATAAAGCGATAAATCTCGACACCTGCGTTAAAGAGCGCAAATCCTACGGCGGTCCTTCGCCGGAAAGCGTTCTTTTGCAGATTAAAACGGTAAGGAAAAAATTAGAGGAGCTTTGCAATGGTTAAGGTTTATATTGACGGACAGGAAGGCACAACGGGGCTGAAAATTCTCGAGCGTTTCAAGGACAGAAACGATATCGAGCTTCTCAAAATCGACGAGGACAAGCGCAAGGACAACGACGAGCGCAAAAAGCTGATAAACTCCGCTGACTTCACGTTCCTTTGCCTGCCCGACGCGGCGGCTAAAGAGGCGGTGGCAATGGCTGGAGATAAGGTGAGAATTATCGACGCTTCGACCGCCCACCGAACCAACCCCGACTGGGCTTACGGTTTCCCCGAGCTTGGAAAGGATTTCCGCAGCAAAATTGAGAAAAGCAATCGCACGGCTGTTCCCGGGTGCTACGCGAGCGGGTTTATTTCGATGGTTTATCCGCTGGTGAAGCTCGGAATTATGCCCGAGGATTATCCTGTAACCTGTCACGCGGTTTCGGGTTACAGCGGCGCTGGAAAGAAAGCAATCGCCGCTTACGAGAGCGAAAACCGTCCCGCCGACTTCGATACGCCGCGGCAGTACGCGCTCACTCAACAGCACAAGCACCTCCCCGAAATGCAGAAAATCTGCGGGCTTTCGTACGCTCCGGCGTTTAACCCGCTTGTCTGCGATTATTTCAGCGGAATGGTGGTTTCAATTCCGATTTTCACAAGGCTTCTCACAAAAAAATACACTCCCGATGATGTCCGAAAGGCGCTTACGGAGTTTTACGAGGACGCTTATTTTGTTAAGGTAATGCCCGAGGTTGAACCCGCAGACGGTTTTATCGGCGCAAACAATATAAGCGGCACAAATAATATGCAGATTTTCGTCAACGGCAACGACGAGCGGCTTATCCTCTGCTCACGTCTGGACAATCACGGAAAGGGCGCTTCGGGCGCCGCAGTTCAGTGCCTCAACATAATGATGGGAATTGACGAAAAAACGGGGTTAATCTGATGTATTACAAGGATTTGGGCGTTTGGGTTCCCGATGAGGAAATTCTCGGGATAAAGTTTCTCAAGCACGAGAAATTTTATGTTCATCAATTCAAAGGACTGCCGTATATAATCGCAGCCGAGGTTTCCGGCTCAAAGGAGCTTGTCGGCTTCGGCGCGGACGGTAAGATTTATGTTCTTGAACCCGAGAACAATATTGCACGTTATGCGGCAAGCGCTCTTGCGGTGTTTGCGCGGGAACTTAAAAAGTACCGGGATTTGCCCGAGGAAAACGCTTCGGAGGACGGCGAAGAACCGCTCAATATCACCGAGCGTTTTGTTGAAGAAATAAAAAAGCTCGATGAGGACGCGTTTTCAAGCGAGGACAATTTCTGGGCTTTAATCATGGAACAAATGAACGATGGTTTATTATAAAGAGGGATAATTATGGTTAAATTTGAAGGATATGAGTTTACAGACGGCGGCGTGTGCGCTGCAAAGGGATTTAAGGCTTCGGGCGTTATCGCGGGAATTAAGGCGGGAAATACCACAAAGCGTGATTTGGCGCTGATTTCCTGCGATGTTCGCTGCAAGGCTGCCGCGCTTTTCACAACAAACAAGGTTAAGGGAGCGCCTATTATTGTTTCGCGCGAGCATTTGGAGGACGGTTTTGCGCAGGCGGTTATCGTAAACAGCGGCAACGCAAACACCTGCAACGCAAACGGTATCGAAATCGCCGAGCAGATGTGCGCTCTGGCAGCGGATGGACTGGGGATTTCTCCCGAGGATATTCTTGTCGGTTCAACGGGAGTTATCGGTCAAAAGCTCAGCATCGACCCTATAAAGGCGGCATTTCCCGAGCTTTTGAGCGGACTTTCCGAAAAGAACAGCGCGCTTGCCTGCGAAGCGATTATGACAACCGATACCCGCAAAAAAGAGCTTGCCGTTGAGTTTGAGATTGACGGTAAGAAATGTCACCTCGGCGGTATTTCTAAGGGAAGCGGTATGATTAACCCGAATATGGCGACAATGCTTGCGTTTATCACGACCGATGTTGCCATCAACCGCGAGCTGCTCGAAAAGGCTCTCAGAAAGGTAAATTCGCTCACCTATAATATGGTCAGCGTTGACGGCGACACTTCGACAAACGACTCGCTTTTCCTGATGTCATCGGGACTTGCGGAAAACAGCGAAATTGTCTGCGAGGACAAGAACTACGAGATTTTTGAGAACGCGCTTTATGCGGTTATGATGAACCTTGCGCGTGAAACCGCACGCGACGGCGAGGGCGCAACAAAGCTCATCGAATGCGTTGTAGAGGGCGCGCAGACCGAGGCTATTGCCAAAACCGTGGCGAAGTCGGTTATCTCATCGAGCTTGGTTAAAGCGGCGCTTTTCGCTTCCGACGCGAACTGGGGCAGAATTTTGTGCGCAATCGGCTACGCGGACGCGGATTTCGATATCGACAAGGTTTCGGTTGATTTGGCGAGCGCTAAGGGCAAGCTCCCCGTTTGCAGAAACGGCGCGGGAGTTGATTTCTCCGAGGAAACCGCAAAGGAAATTCTCTCCGAGGACGAGATTAAAATTCTCGTTGATTTGCACGACGGTAATGAGAACGCGATTGCGTGGGGCTGCGATTTGACGTTTGAATACGTTAAAATAAACGCTGAGTACAGAACTTAATTTGATTGAAAATAAGGGGTTAATATGGAAATTGATTACGATATTCGGGCAAATATAATGATAGAGGCTCTGCCCTATCTCCAGAAATACAACGGCAAGGTTGTCGTTATCAAGTACGGCGGAAACGCTATGACAAACGAGCGTCTGAAGCAGGCGGTTATGCGGGACGTTGTTATGCTGTCGATTGTGGGAATTAAGGTTGTTCTCGTTCACGGCGGCGGTCCCGAAATCAACACAATGCTCGGCAAAATCGGCAAGGAAAGCAAGTTCGTGAACGGTCTGCGCTATACCGATGAAGAAACTATCGATATCGTTCAGATGGTTCTCGCGGGCAAGGTCAACAAGGACCTCGTTTCAATGCTCGAAAGTCACGACGGAAAGGCAATCGGTCTTTGCGGTCTTGACGGAAAAATGCTGATGGCAGAAAAGCTTATCACGGGTGATGATTTAGGCTTTGTCGGCGAGATTACCGAGGTCAACACAAAGCCGGTTGAAGATTTGATTGACAAGGGCTATGTGCCGATAATTTCAACAATAGCAGGCGGCTACAAGGGCGAGGTGGACTTCCGCGCGGCGGGGGCC
>SFLN01000055.1 GCA_004554555.1 [Eubacterium] saphenum
ATCACCGCTTAACCCGCGAAAAGTTTTTGGAGAAATGCCGAATAAGGAGGCGCGTCAATGACCTATGTGATGAGCGATATCCACGGTGAATATGATAAGTATAGAAAAATGCTCGAGAAAATCGATTTTTGCGATGAGGACACGCTTTATGTTCTCGGGGACGTGGTTGACCGCGGTGTTAAGCCGATACAGGTTCTTCAAGATATGATGACGAGGGCGAATGTTTACCCGCTGATGGGAAATCACGACCTTGTCGCGCTGTCGGTTCTCCCGAAGCTGAATGCTGAATTGTCCAAAGGCAGCGAGGCGTTCAGCAAGGAGCTTTCGGAGATAATTCAAGTGTGGTATGAGGACGGCGGTCTGTCAACAATTGCGGGCTTTTGCGACCTTGATGAAGACGAGCGCGCGGATATTATCGATTATCTGGGTGAGTTTTCGCTGATTGAGGCTGTGGACATCGAGGACAAAGCGTTTGTGCTGGTTCACTCTGGACTCGGCAATTTCCGCCCCGACAAAAAGCTCAAGGAATACACCGAGGACGAGCTGCTCTTCGACCGCCCCAAGCCGTCAAAGCAATACTTTGACGACGAGAGCGTGTATGTCGTTATGGGACACACGCCGACCATTTTTTTGAACGACAAAACCGAAATCTACAAGAACGGCAGAAATATCTTCATCGACTGCGGCGCGTCCGCTCCGAAAGGAAAACTCGCCTGCCTTTGTCTTGAAACGTTTGAGGAGTTCTATGTATAAAACGGCGCGTTATTTTTCGATAACACGCCGTTTTCAAACCTATGAAATTTCAGAGCAAAATATATTCACGAAGAATATCTCTCAAATCGGCACTGCTCCGTCACCTTGTCGCCGACAAGCGTGATTGCTTTCTGAGGGCAATGACTTATGCAGCGGTAACACATCGTACATCTGTTTCCCGAAACAGCTTTTCCGTCTTGAATTGAGATATTTTCCATCGGGCACAACTTCGCGCACAATCCGCAGCCGACGCAATTATCGGCTATTTTCAGCTTACCCGAATACCCTGTTGTCTTCCCGTAAAACCAGAGCCGCTGCCCGAAAAGTCCGGCAATGTGCGAGATGAAAGTTATCCCTTCGCGCGGATATTTTCCCCCTTTAATTTGCTCGGCTGCCTGCTCAATCTTTTTATCCGCTTCGATGACAAGCTGCCTGTTTTGCTCAAGCGTCTTTTTCAGCAGCTTGTTGTCGCAGACCGAGTCGGGCATTTTGATATGTAACCCGCCTAAAATTGTCGCGCCGTATTTTTTGAGAAGTCTTGCCGTGCAGCCTGCGCCATCGCCGCTGAAAGCGCCCATTGTCGCTACGCAAAGCACCTTCTTGCCGTTCCACAACAGCTTATTTCGATTTATAAAATCCCTCACCATATAAGGTGAATTTGAAAACTGCGTTGGGTAGCCGAGAATAATTTCGCTGTTCTTTTCAATCTCTTCGACAACATTTTTGCTCTCCAAAGGCACGGTTTTGGCGGCGCTGTCCAACAGCCTCGTCAATTTTTCTATGCAATGCTTTGTATTTCCCGTACCGCTTAAATATACTCCAACCATTCCCTCACCCCTCAAAAACCGATTGCCGGACTTTTGCTTATTTCTTTCTCATTGTAAGGGAAATTCTGCCGCGCTTTAAGTCCACGTCAAGCACTCTTACCTTAACAACATCGTTCACCTTGACAACCTCAAACGGGTTCTTGACAAATCTGTCGGCGAGCTGCGAAATGTGGACAAGACCGTCCTCGTGAACGCCGATATCCACAAACGCGCCGTAATCCACGACATTGCGTACCGTTCCCACAAGCTCCATTCCCGGCTTCAAGTCCTTCAGTTCCATAACGTCGCCGCTTCTCATAAGTGGCGGCGGAAGCTCGTCACGCGGGTCACGTCCCGGCTTTTCAAGCTCCTTCACGATATCGTTGAGCGTCGGCAGGCCCGCTCCCGTTTCCTCGGAAACATCGCGCAATTTAACCGCTTTCAGTTTTTCGCGAATTTTGTCGGCATTTCCAAGCTCCGCTTCGGAAATTCCACTCTTCTCCATCAGCAGCTTTGCGGCATTGTAGCTCTCGGGGTGAATTCCCGTGTTGTCAAGCGGATTTTTACCGCCCGAAATTCTCAAAAATCCCGCACACTGCTCATACGCTTTCGCACCGAGCTTTTTGACCTTCAGAAGCTGCTTTCTGTCGGTGAACTCGCCGTTTTCCTCGCGATAAGCAACAATGTTCTTGGCAACAGCCGAATTGATGCCCGAAATGTACGACAGCAGCGAGAAAGACGCCGTGTTCAAATCAACGCCGACCGAGTTCACGCAGTCCTCGACAACGCCTTTCAGCGCGTCATCAAGGCGTGCTTTCGGCATATCGTGCTGATATTGACCAACACCGATTGCCTTCGGGTCGATTTTGACGAGTTCCGCAAGCGGGTCTTGAAGTCTGCGTGCGATTGAAACGGCGCTGCGCAGCGAAACGTCGTAATCGGGAAACTCCTCCGCGGCAAGCTTTGACGCGGAATAAACCGACGCGCCCGCCTCGGATACAACCATATACTGAACCTTGTGCGTAACCGATTTTATCAGCTCGGCGGTGAACTGCTCCGTTTCACGAGAAGCCGTGCCGTTGCCGATTGCAATTGTGGAAACGTGGTGCTTTTCAATCAGATTTGAGAGCACCCGCTTTGCGGTTTCCGCCTCGTTTTTGGAGCGCGTGAGATACACAATCGCGGTATCGAGAACCTTTCCCGTGTTGTCCACAACCGCGCATTTACAGCCGTGCGCGTAGCCCGGGTCAAGACCGAGAGTTACGGTGTTTTTGACGGGCGGCGCCATAATGAGCTGCTTCAAGTTCGAGGCAAAAACCTTGATTGCGCCCTCGGCAGCGGCTGCCGTAAGCTCCGAGCGAACCTCGCGCTCGATTGACGGGAAAATCAACCGTTTGAAGCTGTCCTCGCAAGCCGCGCGCACAAGACCTCCGCAAAGACTTGTGTTCTTCACAAGCTCCTTCACGCAAATTTTCTCGCCAACGCCCTCGGGCAGCGAAATCGCAACCTTCAGCGCGTCCTCTTTCTCGCCGCGGTCAAGCGCAAGAACGCGGTGTCCTGCGATTTTTCCGACAGGCTCGGAGTACTCGAAATAGTTCTTGTACACCTCGTCGGCTTCCTCGGAAGCAGCTGTTGATGAGATAACGCCGTGTGCGAAAATCTCCTCGCGCAGCTTTTTGCGAAGCTCGGCGCTGTCCGACAAGTCCTCGGCGATGATATCCAAAGCTCCTTGAATTGCCTCTTCAGCCGTATTTACGCCCTTTTCTGCATTAACGAAAGCCGCAGCCTCGTTCTCGGGAACAGTCGCGGTATTTTGCGCCAAAATAATCTCGGCAAGCGGCTCCAGACCTTTTTCGCGGGCAACCGAGCCGCGGGTTTTGCGCTTGGGCTTGAACGGACGGTAGATGTCCTCAACCTCGACCAGAGTTTCCGCTTTTGCGATTGCCGCGGCGATTTCGTCGGTCATTTTCTCCTGCTCGGTGATGGACGAAACAATCTCCTCCTTGCGCTTTTCGAGATTGCGCAGATAGGTCAGCCTGTCGGAAAGCTCACGCAAAATCGTGTCGTCAAGCGAACCCGTCTGCTCCTTTCGGTAGCGCGCGATGAACGGAATTGTCTTGTCGTCGTCAATCAGCGCAACCGTGTTGTCAACCTGTTCGCGGCGCAGCTTGAACTCTTTTGCCAGTTTTTCGTTAATATCCATAAATCTTCTCCTATCAAATTTAATAACAATAACATTTTACCATATTTAATGAAGAATTTCAAGCAATATTTTTTTCTTGTTCTTTTACGAATACATCTTTCAAAAAGTACTTAACAAATCGGTTAAACGTACAGGCTTCGTTTTTTTTAACAATTCAAACCACATCAACAATTTGCCCCCGCTTTCGGCAGGGGTGTTACTCTTATTCAATTGAAATCGCGCTGTAAAAATGGTTTTCCAAGCAGATTTTGCCGTATTGAATAGTCAAACCGCCGACGCTATGGAACTGCACAAATGCCTTGTCAGCAGGTTCAATTTCTGATAATTTTTAAATCTCTTATCTGCCGCAGCGATTGTCTGCGGCAGATTTTTTTGCCCGCTCTCTATAAAAGCTAACGTTCGTTATCCTATTGATATTATATCACACTTATTTCGTTTTGTCAAGGTTTTTTGACAAAAATTTAGGGGCTGTCGCAATTTAAACAGCCCCGTTTTCGGTTTTGACGAAATTCAATTTGCTTTGTCAAGCTCGGTTTTCTCGGGCAGCTTTTCATATCCGAAAAACAGAACCCAAAACACAACTCCGGCTCCCGCCAGCGCGCAGCCAAGTCCCGTGTAGAACACCGCGATGAACACCTCGGGAACCAGCCCCGAATACCGCAGCCAAATGCCGCCGCCCATCATAAAAATCATTATGCAGTAGGCTTTGATATCGAAAAAGTTCCAGAACGGGCGCGTTGATTCGGGATAACCGCAGATGCGCTTGTTGTGCTTCACGGACATTTTGTAGAACATCAGTCCAAACGCTGCGAAAACCGCAAGCGATACAAGCGGCTGCCAGAACGCAAACTGCGTGTTCACATACGCGATTATGCCGAGCCGCGCAACGTTTCCTCCCGCCGCAAGCCAAACGCACCCTGCGATTGCCAGCAGAGTGCGCTTTTTGACGTGATAGAACGGCTTGTTCATTTCGCGTCCTCCGACTTTGCGCTTGCCTTCAGCGACACAATCAGCAGAATTATTCCCGTTGCCGCGATGATGTGAGCGATGCCCGCAAAGCCTGATATAGCGGCGTTTGCCACTCTCGTAAGCTCGAGATTAAGCACCTCGGTTACTCCGCGAACCGTCATCATTATCGCAGTGAGCGGCGCGCCGATGTTGTACACGCACAAAAACGCCTTGAAGGTCTTGCGTTCGGGAAGACTCTTGAAATGCGCGCAAAACAGCGCCGTTATCAGGAATACAACCATTCCCAGCAAGAACAAATGCGTATGTACCTTTCCGAGAACCGTTACCCCGTCAAATCCGTTCATCTTTGTGAACTCGCGGTAGAACACGCCTCCCGCCATCGCCGCAATCGCATAAATCAGCGAGATATTCAGACATTTCTTCATTTTTTTGCTCCTTTCAATTTCCTCTGTAAATTGTTCGCCCGATGACCGCGACAAGCGCGTCACAAGGCTTGTTTTGCATTAACAGCATTATTATGCTGTCCAACACGAACTCCACAAAGCTCTCTTCCGTCAATTTTTCGCCGAACGTGCCCGATAAAACCGCGCTGTCCTGCCGCAAAACCGCAAGCAGCGTGCCTCGGATTTCAGCGGTGCATCGCTCCATTGCTGTTCTGGCGCGGTTTTTCCCGTTGTTCGCGATAACGGCGGAGTGAGTTGTGAAAAAATCGGGGTACTCGGAAATGCGCTCCCGAACATTCAAAAACAGCATTTCAACATACTCGGTGAAGAGCTGATTTGTTTGGTTTTCCTGCGGCGACAGGTGAAAAAAATCCTGCCAAAGGCTCGAAATCGTCGAAATAAGCAGCTCTTCCTTGTCCGAGAAATAGTTGTAGAGCGTCCCGAGCGCAATCCCGCACTCGCCCGCTACCGTGCGCATATTCAGAGCTGTCAAGCCCTTTTCAAAGGCGATTTTTCGGCAGATAAGCATTATCTCTTCCTTTGACGTTCTCTCGGGATTTATGCCCGTCACCTCCCCCCAAAATGAACAATGTTCATCTTACTTATATTATACCGCGAATTTTGTCGTTTGTCAAGCGTTTTGCAACAAAAAAGAGCGGAAATTAATCCGCCCTTTCCGATAAAGAAAATTGCTTAAACTTTTTCCAACAGCAGCGTGTCAAAGCTGTAAAGCAAGCAGCCGTCGTCCGTAACCTTGATTTCCGCAAACGAATCAACCGCTTCGCCCAAAACCTCGCCCTCGATTTTAGTGTCGAAAAAGAACTTTCCGTCTGCTTCTTTCCAGGCGGTGCTGTCGATTATCGCATAACCGTCGCTGATTTCCATTCCCTGCTCGCGCACCTGCTCAATCAAATCCTCGGGCACTTTCATCAAAGTGTTCAGCGCAAAATCGGGTGTAAACTCAATAATCATCTGCGTCATCTTCGCGTAATCCTCAAAATCCTCCGTGTCGGGAAGAGTTTCGGGAGTGTAGACCGCTTCTCCGTCAAGAGTGGGAATGTGAAATTCTTTAACCTTCCATTTTCCGATAATTTCCATAGTTTACCTCCTCATTAAGCCCACGGGTCAGCCGATTTCGGCGTCTTTACACCTGTCAAAAGGTACTGCTCCCACAAAAACCACTTTCCGTCGCTGCCGCGCTGGCGGAGCTTGATAGGACGCGGCGAGTCCGCTCCTCCGCAGGGAATGAACAGCTTCATATATCCCGCCTCTTCTGCGGAAACGTGGCTGCTTTCAATTGTTATCGTATAAGGCTCGGTTGGAGTGTAGTTGTTTTCGGGCGTTGAACCCGCAAAATATGTAAACGGCAAATAGGTTTTTCCATCGCGGAAACGGTCGTTCAAGAACGAAATATCCTGCCCCGTGAGCGGACGAGGACCGCGCAGCCAGTTCAGCATTTCAGTTCCGATATCCTTGTCAGCCGCGTAAGCGCAAAGCGCCAGAACCGTGAGCGCCGCCGCTTTGAACGGTGTGTCAAGGCTTGCCTCGGGGAGCGCCTGCAGCTCGGCAAGGCTCTCGGGCAATGCGGAAAATGTGAACGTCACGCGCTCGTTTCCTGCGGACTGAACCGCAGCATTTACTGCATTTGTCGCAGTATTTTTCAGTTTGTCAAAAATGCCCATTTCATTACCTCCAATAAATAGTATTTTTCACCCGTCATAAATATGCCCAAACCGCTCGTCTGAAACGGTTTTCCAAAATTATTTTACCACATTTTTGGCAATTAGTCAAGATAAATTTGGAGATTTTCGATAATAATTTATCGAATTAATACAATTTGGTCTTGAGCACAAAAACTGCGTTTACTTACATTTCCAAATCCTGTTTTTCCGCTCGTTCAAGTATGAAAACCTTACCCAGCGTTCCGTCAACGGAAATTCTGTCGCCGTCGGAAATTCTGTCGAAAGCGCCGTGGCAGCTCACCGCGGCGGGTATTCCCAGCTCCCTTGCGATAATCACCGCGTGCGAGAGCGGCGCGCCGATTTCGGTGACAATCGCGGCGGCTTTCGGGAAAATTTTCACCCAGCCGATGTTCGCCGCCTGCACGACAAGAATTTCACCCTTTTGCAGACGGTCCGCCTCGGAAATGTCCGAAATCACCCGCGCAATTCCCTCGGCTTGTCCGCTTGAACCCGCAATTCCCTCGAGAACATCTCCCGCGTTCTCAGCACGGCTTTCGCCGTAACGATAATAGTCCATACTGCCGCCGCTTTTTCTCCATTCTTCCTCGGTAAATCTGCCGTAAATCAAGTTCGGGAAATGCGGCGCGGACAGCTGCCTGCGGTAGTTTTCGCGGCGCTCGTTCAGCTTATTCGTCGGCAAAACTCCCTCGCGCAGCAGGCTCTTTACCTCGTCGATATACAGCAGGAAAATGTCCTCGCCAAGTCCCGACAGTTCACCCGCCTTCAGCATAAGCTCCCGCACCAGGCAAAACACCCGCAGTGCCTCGCTTCTCACAAACTCGCGGTCATACACGCCTTTTTCGTATTTCGACAGAATTTTGTGCAGGTACTTTGATTTTGTCGGATTAAGTCGGATAAACTCGTCGATTGCTTCCTGATGACGTTTATCCTGCCGCGATTTCATTTCGGCAGCGCTGATTCCCGAAGCTTGATAATCGGCAATCACATTGTCCGGAAACTCGGGATTTTCATAAGGGTACGGCGCGGAAAGCTCCATTTCATCGGCGTGACGGTGACCGTATTTCGCGATGTACTCCTCCTTGGACAGCTTCCCGGAAATCACGTCCTCAACCGACAGCAAAACGCCAAGACTTGCGGTTACACCGTGCTCCGAGCAGCCCGAAAGCAGCCTGTCCGCAAGCTCCGCGGGGCAGTGCTTTTCCAGCCTTCTGCGCGCGATAAACAGGTGCATAACCGATGTTGTCATCAGAATTGACGTAATCGACTTTGTCACAAAATCTTCGCATTTTCCGTCCAGAGCCGATAAAGTTCCTCGGCGGTTTCGACTTTGTGAATTTCCTCCGTCAATTCGCGAACCGTTTCGGCTATTCCCGCAGCAAAATTCTTTTTCGGTCGATTCTTGAAAATCTTCTTCATTTTTTTGCGAAAGCTCTTCAAGCTGCACGGATAAACAGGCACGGATACTCCCTCGGGAATACCGCCCGCGATTGACGAAATAGCCGAAAACGCTTTCTCGCGCGGCACTCCAAATGCCACAAGCAGCGAGCAAATCGCGCTCAGATTGCAGTAAAGCTGACCGCTCACGTTTGCAATCAGCGGTATGCCAATCATCTCGAAAATGCTCATTACAAAGCTGTATGTCGCGGGTGAAACGGGGTGCAGAAAAATCTCGCCGACGTTCGTTTTCGAGAACAAAAATTCGCCGCAAAGCGAGTCGTTTATAAGGAAACGATCGGTGTCGTTTTTGTGAAGATTGGTTATCGGGCGCGCCTGCAAAACGTAGATTTTCCCGTCTCGAACAGCCCACTCAATATCTTGCGGACAGCCGAAAATATCTACAATTTTCTTCGCGAGTTTATAGAAACTTTTGCCGTATGAGCGCAGCTCCTCCGCGCCGTTATAGCTGAATTTTACTGCGTCAATCGTGAAGCTGTCGCCGCTGTTTTCGCCCGAAACAAGCGCCTCTCCAACGCCTTTGACAAAGTTTCCGTTAATCACGGAGGTGCTGCCCGTGACAGCGTCCGCGGTGAACATAACGCCTGCAAATTCGGGTGAAACAAAGCGCTGGATAACCACGCCGAGCTTTCCCGAAGCAACGTTTTTCCGCTCGGAATACGCCTGAACTCGCTCGCTGTTTCCCGACTCAGCAACCTTTTCCACCGCCTCGCGGATTTTTTCACGCGGCAGGTCAAGTATCGTTTCGTAAGCGCCCGCAAAGGAGTTTTCCGCGCCGTCTTCGCCGACTGCCGAGGAACGCACCGCATAGCGATATTTCGCCGGCAGCCTTTTCACCAGCAAGTCAAGCTCCTCCGAGGCTTTAGAGCCTAGTTTTCCGTTTACAAACGCGTTCGATGATATCGCAAAGCCGCTAGGAACAGGCAGATTTTCTCGGCTCATTTTCGCGAGAGAAACCGCTTTTCCGCTGAAATGCTCGTTGTCCTTTTCGGGTATTTCCGACAATTTAAATATGTATTCCATCACTTTACCTCCCTCCCGTCAAGCAGCATATTTATGTGCGTTTCCACAAATTTTCTCAGTTCAATTTCGTTCGTCAAATCAATTCCGCAGACCTCTTTCAGTTCCTCGTGCCGCAAAACCGCAAGCTCGTGCAGGCTTGAAATTTCGTATGCAATCAGCCTGCATTCACCGTCCGTTCGTTCACCCGCGTAATACTCCTTCACAAACAAAAAGGTTTTTCCCGCCGTGATACTTCGCGTCAGCAGCGCGTATTTCGTGACCGCCTTGATATACGGCAGGTGTTTTAAAATCATCTTGGCGGACGCGCAGTAAAGCTCAATCAGCTTCTGCTTTGGCGTGATGTTTTCGCCGAGAATTTGCTCAAACGCGGGGTTGCTTCGCTGCGCTTCTTTTTGCATTTGCTCAAACGCCGCGTACAAAAGCGCCTCCCTCGAACCAAAGCAATAGTTTATCATCGCTTGGTTTACTCCCGCTTCACGGGCAATTGCGCGCGAAGTGACCTGCGATGGCTCCGCGCACTTTGTCATCAGCCGTTCCGTTGCTATTAAAAGCGAGGATTTTGTGGCTTCAAGATTACGTTTGTTCATAAATTTCTTCCTCTAATTAAACGCGTTTAATTATTTATATTTTAGCACACAATCTCAATCTTGTCAAGAAAAATTTTGTTAAACGAGCGAAATTGTCCGATATGCTCACAAAATTTACTCTTGACAACAGCTTTAATTTGGATTATAATATAGTTAACGAACGTTAGCCTGCAATCAAGATAACGTCAAAATTTCAACTCAAACGAGGTGAAAAATATGAATCTGATAAAAGCCACGGTCAACGATTTTGACAGGCTCACGCAGTTTTACCGCGACGCAATTCTGAATACGGAAAAAATGAATATCTACGCAAAGTGGATTTACGGCAAGCACCCGACCGATGAGATGATACTGCGGTACATTGAAGAGGGCGCGATGTATTTTTGCGAGAAGGACGGTTTTATTGTATCTGCGGTTGCCGTCACGCCTTGCCAAAGCGATGATTACCACAATATCGACTGGAAAATTCACCTTTCCGATGACGAGGCGGCGGTTGTACATATTCTTTGCGTTAACCCGAAGCTGCAAAAGCAAGGCGTTGCAAAAAAGACTATGCAGCTTGTCATTGAACTTAGCCGAAACGCAAACAAAAAAGCGGTGCGGCTGGACGCGCTTTCCTGCAACTCCCCCGCTCACCGTCTTTACGAAGGTCTGGGTTTTGAGAAAAGAGGTCAGCAGCGTTGGTTTACCGAAAATGCCGGCCGGACGGATTTTTTCCTGTATGAATTTATTCTGTAAAACTGCAATCGGGAGCGAAATTTTCCGCAAAATCCTGCGAAAACTCCGCTCCCGATGATATACAAAAATTCACACCACAATTTCAGCCTTGCTTCCGCCGCTTTTTGCTTTTGTGATGACGATTTGCTTGTCAATACGCTGCTTCAGATAATCAACGTGAGAGATAATTCCCACAAGCCTGTTCCCGTCAACCAGCCCCGAGAGCGCCTCCATCACTTGGTCGAGCGATATGTCGCTCAGCGTGCCGAAGCCCTCGTCAACAAACATTGTATCAAGCCTTACGCCGCCCGCCGATGACTGAATTTCATCGGAAAGCCCCAGCGCAAGCGCAAGCGAAGCCTTGAACGACTCGCCGCCCGAAAGCGATTTTACGCTGCGCTCGCTGCCGTTGTAGTGGTCGATAACCCCAAGCTCCAAGCCGCTTTGGCTCCTCTTGTTTTCAACCTCAACGCACCGTTTCAGCTCGTACTGACCGCCTGTCATTACCATCAGCCGAGTATTTGCCCGCGCGATTATCCTTTCAAAATACGTCATCTGAATATACGTTTCAAGCTTGATTTTTTCTTTGCCCTTGACGGTGCCGTTTGCGGTATCGGAAAGCGCTTCAACCCACGAGCAACGCTTTTCAAGCGCGTCGAGATTACCCGATTTTGAGAGTATTCCGTGCAAAGCGTTTTCATTTACGGAAAGCCTTGCGTTGATTTTATTCAGCCGATTTTCGGCAATCTTTTTTTCCTCGGAAATTCGCTCTCTTTTCTCGGTTTCCGCGGTCTTATCAAGCTCGTTCACCTCGGAAATCTGCGGCTCGAGTCCTTTGATTTTGGCTTTATATTCGGCAATTTTTCTATCGGAAGCATTAAAATCCGCTTGGGCTTTTTCAAGCTCATTTTTCATTCTAGCAATGCTTTTTCCAAGCTCCGCGACGTGTTCCTCGGCTGATTTCCTGCTGTCAAAGCTAAGCGTTTTCCGGTCGTTTTCAAGCTGCGCGGTTTTGGTTTCAATCGCCGAACGCAGCCCCGAAATGTCGATATTAACCGCTTCAATGCTGCTTTTCAGCTCGGACTGCGTGCGCTCCTTTTCGGGCAGCTCTTTTTCCAAGCTTGTTTTACGGGCAATGCGCTCGTTCTCTTTCGCAATTGCCGAATTTAAGCGAAAAAGCTCGTCTTTGAGCCGCTCGGTTTCGCTGTCAATCGCGCTTTGCGCGTTCTCCAAAGAAACGTTTTCCCAAAGCGATTTAATCTGCTTTTCAAGATTTTGGTGCAGCGCGTCAATCGCGGATTTTTCCGACGCACACGCTTCACTCTTGCTTTGAGCGTCTTTTTGAGCGCTCTCCGCGTCAAGCTTCGCTCTCTTCAGCTGCGCTTCCGTCGGCGCGTTTTCAGACTTTTTCGCAGGACAAGGGTGTTCAAGCGAACCGCACACCGGACAAGCCTTTCCCGCTTCCAAATTCTCGGCAATTATTCCCGCCTGTTCGTCCAGAAAAGCCTTGTTCTGCGCTTCATAAATCTCGGTTAAACTGCGGCTTCTCGCCGATGATTTCAAGTATTCTTCCCGCATTTTCTCAAGACGATTTTGCCTGCGGGAGCGCTCCTCAAGCAGGTTTACAAGCTCTTTCAGCTTTACGCTTCTGTCCTCGGCTTTGTCCTTTTCACCGATTAGCCTTTGCTTTTGTTCACCCGCGTCGGAAAGCGTTTTCAGCTCATCTTTGATTTTAGCCAGACTTTCCTCGTTATTTTTATGCAGCCTCTCATTTTCGCAAAGCCGGTTTTGCTTTTCGCAGAGCGTTTTCTTTGAACGCTCGATTTCAGTTGCAAGACGCTCGACCGCGTCAGTTTCTCTTCATCGGAAAGCTCGCGCTTTGTGATTTCAAGCAGCTCCTTTGCCTTTTCCAAATGCTCGATTTTTCCGATGTTTTCGTTTACGGCTTCAAGCTGGTTTTCAAACTCGCAAATGCGCCCGTTCAGCTCTTCCCTGCAAGAATTATCGCTTGCGTTCAGCTTTTCAAGCAGGCCTATATCGTCGTATTTATTGGCGAGCAGTTCTTCACTCGAGGGTACGTCCGTACCGAAATAGCAGGGCCACAAAAAGGGCGGGGAGCTGACACGCATATGTACTTCCTTCGCCCCGGC